>SXMN01000217.1 GCA_005777315.1 Verrucomicrobiales bacterium | reverse complement strand
TATGAAACTGGAGTGAGCGTCTCGGACGATGAACTGGCTCGCGTCCATATCACGCCAGCGAAGTTCCACGGGGAATGGAACTATGTCATCGAACCCCGTTAACTAACATTTGCTCAAGTTATTATTTCGCCCGCCCTAAGTGGGCTCCCATCAAGCGCCCTTCTAAATTCTCCAACTTTCTGTTCGTTGAACTTCCGACACAGGAACGTCAGAATGGGGTTCTTAGTTTCCTCAGGATGAGCGCAATCGCACGCGGATAAGATGAATTCTCTAAGCTCCGACCCAGTTGGAAAGCCATAGGGTTGGCTCGCACCAGCTCCGAGGATCAGAACGGTTTGGCGTTTGATCATCCGGTTTGTCTTATTCCTTCCGCCGGAATCATCACGCCAGGATCGGTTTCACCACTTCCCCATGCACATCGGTCAGCCGGTAATCACGGCCTTGGAAACGGTAGGTCAGTTTCAGGTGATCGACGCCGAAGAGGTGCAGGATCGTCGCGTGCAGGTCGTGGACGTGGACCTTGTTCTCGACGGCGTAGAAGCCGAAGTCGTCGGTCTTGCCATAGACGATGCCGGGTTTGATGCCGCCGCCCGCCATCCAAACGGTGTAGCCGTGCGGGTGATGGTCGCGCCCGATGTTGTCGGGGTTGAGGTTGCCTTGCATCATCGGCGTGCGTCCGAATTCACCGCCCCAGAGCACGAGCGTTTCATCGAGCAGGCCGCGCTCTTTGAGGTCCTTGATGAGCGCAACGGCGGGTTGATCGGTTTCGGCGCAACGTTTCTTCAGGTCGAACACGAGATTGCCATCGGGTCCGCCATGATGATCCCAGCCGCGATGGTAAAGCTGCACGAAGCGGACACCGCGTTCGACAAGTCGGCGCGCGAGCAGGCAGTTGTTTGCGAATGAAGCGCGGCCCGGCGTGGTGCCGTAAGCTTCGTGTGTCTTGGGCGATTCCTTCGAGATCTCCATGACCTCGGGCACGCTCGTTTGCATCTTATACGCCATTTCGTAGGAAGCGATGCGCGTCTCGATCTCCGGGTCCTTCAGCACATCGTAGCGCATCTGGTTGAGATCCTTGAGAACGTCGAGCGATTGACGGCGGCGCTGGCTGCCCATGCCGGGAGGGTTGCTGACGTAAAGCACCGCGTCGCCCTGCGAACGGAGCGTCACGCCCTGGTGCATCGTCGGCAGAAAGCCGCTGCCCCAAGAGGCATTCGTGAGCGGTTGGCCGACGCCAGTCATCAGCACGACGAACGCGGGCAAATCCTTGTTCTCGCTGCCAAGGCCGTAGCTGAACCATGAGCCCATCGCGGGCCGACCGGCGAGTTGCGCGCCGGTGTTCATGAAGATCGTCGCCGGATCGTGATTGAACGCCTCCGAGTGGAAGCCCTGCACGAAACACACGTCGTCCACAATGGACTGGAGGTGGGGCAGGAGTTCACTGAGCCAGACACCGGACTTGCCGTATCGCGCGAACTTGTAGGGTGAGGCGAGCAGTTTGGCGTTCTTGCCGATCTGCGCGAGGCGGATGTTCTTCACCAATTCCTCGGGCACCTGCTGGCCATCGCGCTTTTTCAACTCCGGTTTCGGATCGAACAGGTCGAGATGCGACGGTCCGCCGGATTGGAAGAGGTAGATGATGTTCTTGGCCTTGGGTGCGAAATGCAGTTTGCCGAGCACAGGTGCGGCGCTGTCAGCGGCGAACAGTTTGTCGTTGAGCAACGAGCCGAGCGCGAGGGCACCCATGCCGGTGCCGCATTGTTGGAGGAACCGGCGGCGGGTGGTGACGCGAAGGGAGTCAAGCATCAGTGAGTTCATAATCGGTGTGTGGAGATTTATATCCGCGAATTGGTTTGAGCTTCGAGAATTCGACGTGAGCGCGAAAGAGCAAAGCTCTGCTGCACGCTTTTTCGCAGGGCGAACGCCTTCGCGGGCGCTTCGGCATCTTTCGCGTTTGCATCGGCTGTTTTCAATTGAGGGACACCGATAGTGCGCTTGCTACGTCGCGCCATGATGCAGTATCGTAGTCCCATGATTGCTGTCGAAGCCGACCAGGATTGTGTGCAGGTTCGCATCCCGACGAACGGGCTGACTCCCGAGGAGGTCAACGGCCTCGTGTCCTGGCTGCGCGTCGAGGCGATTGTCTGCCACAGCCGTTTGACCCCGTCGGCAGCCTGGCAATTGTCCGAAGAAATCAAATCGGATTGGTGGCGCGCGAACGAGAAACGATTCCCGCCACCAGGCTCTGAGTGAACGAATCCAAACTCGTCATCGACACCAGCGTTTTTTTCTCGATCCTGCTCAGTCGGGATGGGGGCGTGCGTCGGCAAATCCTGACGGAGCGCCAGCGCTCCTACTACAGCCCTCGTTTCGTTCTGGTGGAGCTGTTCAAGCATAAAGAACGCATTGCCGCCGCGTCGGAACTTCAGCCAGAGGCGCTCTTGGAATGTTTGCACGAAATGCTGGCCCGCGTTGATCTCATGGACGAGGCGGGCATTCCCATCGGCACCTGGCTCGAAGCCCGACGACTTTGCCACGATATCGATCCCAAGGATACGCCATTCGTGGCTCTCACACTGCATGTGGATGGCCGCCTCTGGACCGGAGACGAAGATCTCAAAGAAGGACTTCGCCGCAAAGGATTCAACCGCTTTTTTGAAGGATAAAATCCGACTCTGACGCCTTCCGCGCCGCTGCTTCGCGTAAGTTGCCGGAATCGGAGTTGGCATCAACTTGAAGCCCGTGGACGATGGGAGTTTCGGTTGCAAAAGGGATTTCATTTATCTCATCACCGCACGGTAGAAGCGCGTGGTGGAGTTTGTTGCCGAGGCGTCGAGCCAGAGGCCGGAGCCAAAAAAACCGTCCCCGAGCAAGTTTGTGAGGGGCAGCCAGGTTTTTAGGTCGGTAGTGTATTCAAATTTCGTTTCCGAGGAGCCGCTAGTGCTGGAGATTGCGCTTCCATCACGCAAGCGTTTGATGCGTTCGAGCCGTGGATAACGTGGACTAAGATCGAACTGCCCAGCGATCGTAAGGCGGAGAGGGGCAGGCAGTGCCTCGATGCCTTCAACGGCAGAGACGACTACTTCGAGGGCTTTGTCGAACTCCCCCTCGTAGCCGGCGATAGTTGAAATCAGAACGGTTTTCTCCACTTCGAGCGGGGCGAAGGCCAAAGTACCGCTCTGGGCAACATAATCTTTACCTGCAATGGCGGTGACGTCTCGAGTGGAAAAGTGGAAGTTTGCAGGCTCGGTGCTAGGGCCGAGGCGTCGAAAGACGACACTGAAAGCATGCGCCCCTACAGGCAAAACCGACTGTCCAATCGTCACGAGCAGTGACGTGTGCGGCACTTTATTCAACAACAGATAATAGGTTGTTCTGAGCTCGGGGAATCCAAGCATTTCTTCGCAAATAGAGGAGATGATGAGCCGACCATCGCTATAGCCGATAAAAGTACCTCCCTTATTACAGCCGCTCACTAAGCTGACCGGCGGTTCGTAGCTTGGGTCAGGAATTCCGCTTTCGGAAAAAATGCGGATGGCAAGGTGGTCATCCGAGTTGGGGCTATTCACCACGAGAAGCCGCGAGTCAGGCAACACGGAGACTTCAGATGGCGCAGAGGAGTTGCCATCGCCTCTGGCTAAAGGAATAGGTCGAAAGCTTAAGTCTGCTGCGCCGTCCAACCGCCAACGTTTCAAGACATCTTCCCACGACTGCCCATCGGGAAACCAAAGTGTTTCTGCTGCCAGAAGACCGCCATCGGATTGGATCGTGACGATGCCCTTGCCGTTCAAGACTTGAGGCAGCGGTTGGGACGACATCAGCGAGCCATCCACAGCCAGATGAACCACAGTATTGCTCTGAATACACCAGAGCGAGTCGCTGCTACCTTCGGCAACCTGCTGAAAGCCGGTTAAAAACGGTGAGCGAAACGAAAGATCCCACGCCCCGTCTCCTTTCATGCGGGTCAGGCCGCCACTCGGCGTAAACCACAGGATTGCCCCGGAACGAAGCAGGAGAATGCGCTCCAGGGGATTAGTCGGGATGTCCACAACCGACCTGAAATCGTTGGCAGGAATGAAACTTGCGTCGAGTTCTTCGTTGGTATCCAAACGGGCGAGACCGGGCCGAGCGACACCGTTGATTGCATCAAACCCACCGACGACTAATTTCTTCCCGTCAGGCATGGAAAGGAAGAACGGATAAAGTCCATTTGGCAACCGCGAGATGACAACAAATGGTCGTGAACTAGGATCACGTGACGTGTCGAGTGTTGCCGTCAATTCATTGTCAGCGACACCAACCACGATCGAAGCCTCATCCGGAAAAAACCCAAGCGAAGGGTTCTTCAATGCGGCCGTGAAGAACTCGTTTCCCTCCAATTCGCCATCATCGAAAATCTTCAAGGTAACTCGTCGCGAAGTTTCGCCGCTGGCAATTTCGATGCGTTGATCAACCGCCTCGAAATCCACTCCAGGCCTGGCGGCCTGACTGCCGGGTGGCCCACCACCTGGAGTAAGCTTGAGGTCAGCGCTCACGGCCGGCAGTGGATCACCCGCGCGAACGATTTCTAGCACGACTTGCGAGCCGCCGAATTTCTCTGCTGCGATTTCTCCTTCAGGGAGCCGGATCGAGAGCGTGGGCGGAACTTGGCCAAGAGCGGTGAAACCAATTCTCACGAGTGACACAGCTACGATAAATAGAGAGAGGATTGTTTTCATGGGAGTGGTCGTGATGGAGAGGAGTTTTCTTTGATGCGGTATCACGAACCTGCCAACACCCTTGGATTATCCTTTCGTCAACGCTTCATCCAGGTTGAACAACGCATTGGCAAGCATCATCCACGCGGCCAGTTTGCGTTCTTCCAACGTAGCCGGATGGTCGGCAGAGCCCACGTCAAGTAACTGCTTCGCTGACTTGGTGTCGCGGGCGAAGCCTTTTAGCTGTTGCTCCACGAAGGAGATCAGGCGCGCCTTTTCTGCCTTGGTTGGGGCTCGTCCGAGGCACGCGCGAAAAGCGAAGTCGATGCGAGCCTCATCGTCCTTACCTCCCTCAGTAAGGACGCGTTGAGCGAAGACGCGGGCGGCTTCGAGCAGCGTGGGTTCGTTCAATGCAGCGAGCGCCTGGAGCGGTGTATTGGTGCGCGGACGGCGGGCGACGCAAACTTCGCGGCTCGGGGCGTCGAAAGTGGCGAACGTTGGATACGTGCAGACCCGCCGCCAGAATGTATAGACAGCGCGGCGATACAAATCCGGTCCTTCGCTAACCGGCCATTCATCCATGCCGATTTCGGGGCGCAAGAAGCCGATCTCCTTCCACAAATTTGGCACCTGGTCGGGATAGACGCTCGGGCCGCCGAGCTTCGGGTTCAAAAGGCCGCTGACGGCGAGGGCCTGGTCGCGGATCATTTCGGCGTCCATGCGAAAGCGCGGGCCGCGCGAGAGCAACCGGTTGTAGAAATCCTTCTCCAGCCGCGTGGTATCAGTGGCAGCGCTTTGTCGGTAGGTGGCAGACATGACGATGAGTTTCTGCATCGCCTTCACGTCCCAGCCGGCGCGGATGAACTCGGTCGCCAGCCAGTCGAGCAGTTCAGGATGCGACGGCGCTTCGCCCTGACGACCGAAGTCCTCGCTCGTTTTTATGAGACCGGTGCCGAAGCAACGTTCCCAAAATCGATTCACCGCCACGCGCGCTGTGAGCGGATTCGCCGGATCAACGAGCCACTTCGCGAGAGCGAGGCGGTTGACTGGTTCGCCGGATGGCAGGGGTTGGAAAACGGCGGGCACACCGGCCGCAACGTTTGATCCCTTGGTCAGGAAGTCGCCGCGCAGATGGATGTATGACTGCCGGGGCTGTGGTTCGCTGCGTTCCTGCATGACGAGCGTGGTGGATTTCTGCCCGGCGAGTTGCTTCAGCTTTTGTTCGAGACGGTAAATTTCGCGGCCCAGATCACGAGCCTCTGGCGAGGCGGAGCGGTGGAAAGCGGCGAGCTGCTTGTTCTGTTCTGAATTACGGTCTGATGGTTTGGCCGCCAGCAATTGGCGGATTTCTGCGGGAACCGGCCATTGCGAGGCTGGATCTTTTTCCGTCGTTACCGAGATGCGGAATCGGCCAACAGTGTGGCTGTTGCCGTGGTAATGATCGAAGCGGAACGAAAGTTTGCTGCCACCAATGTACCCCGCCGCATCCTTGAGTTGCGCGATGAGAAAGTGGCGTTCACCAAACTTTGGTCCGATGGCCCAGCCGGTTTTGGGATTGCGGTCGATGGCGTGTTCAGCGCGGTAGTATTGCTGTTCCCAATCCGAGGTGGCGCTGGCGAAAAACAAATTCGTGGTCGCCGGCATCGTCTTGGCGGTTCCCCCCCTCAGCCCGGCCCTTTCCCCTCGGAGAGGAGAGGGAGAAATGCTTAGTGCGAATTCATCGAGAATGAAGTTTCCGGTCTGCCCCCAGCGACCCGGACCTTTCTTTGGCAGGCTCGGATCGGGCAGCACTTCGAGCAACACAGCGGTGATGCCAGTCAGGTCGGTGCAAGCATCAACTGTGATCGTGTCATAAATCGGGTTCAAACCGGTGCCGAGCACGGAGCTGTCCGGGAGATTGGTGTAGCTGGAGCCACCATTGGAGTAGGTGTTCGTCAGGTTTAGCACTCGCCAGACATCGCCTTTCTTTGCGATCAGCTTTTCCCACTGCACTTGTTCCGCAGTCAGCTTTGCTTCGGCGGCGGCGAGGTCACGCTTTGTTTGATCCAGGCGCGAACGGACAAAATTCTCGGTCTGGCTCAGGTCGGGTTTCGGTACCTCGATGTTTGGGCCGGCACTGTAATTGCCGCCGTCGGTTGTGTTATTGAAGAAGGCGTAGAGGCGGTAGTATTCCTCGTGGGTGATGGGGTCATACTTGTGTGTGTGGCACTCGGCGCAGTTCAGCGTCAGTCCGAGCCAGGTGGTGCCGAGCGTTGCAACGCGATCCTTGACGGCTTTGGTGCGATACTCTTCGGCGTCACCGCCCCCCTCGTCATTGACCTTGGTGTTGCGGTTGAAGCCGGTGGCGATCTTCTGTTCAAGCGTCGGGTTCGGCAGAAGGTCGCCCGCAAGCTGATCGATGGTGAACTGGTCAAATGGCTGGTTGCGATTGAAGGCATTGATGACCCACTCGCGATACGGCCAGATCGAACGGGCGAGATCGACCTGGTAGCCGTTGGAATCCGCATAACGAGCCAGGTCAAGCCAGCCGCGAGCCAGATGTTCACCGTAATGCGATGAAGCCAGCAGGCGATCCACCAGCTTCTCGTAGGCATCCGGTGACCGGTCCTTCGCGAATGTTTCCACTTCGGCCCAACTTGGTGGCAGTCCGGTCAAGTCGAGTGAGACGCGGCGGATGAGCGTGGCGCGATCGGCTTCAGATTGTTGGGCGAGCCCTTCTTTGGCCAGGCCTGCCAGCACAAAACGATCAATGTCATTACGGATTGCGGCTTGCGAGGTGCTGACTTTCGGTGGCTCGGGTCGATGAGGTGGTTGAAAAGCCCAGTGTTTGCGTGGATCGGCTTCAGGCCAGGCGGCGCCCTCATTGATCCATTGGCGCAGCACTGCGATCTGGTGTTCGTCCAGCCGTTCCCCCTTCGACGGCATCACATCATCCGGGTCGGTGGCCGTGACGCGCTTTAACAATTCGCTTTCAGCGGCATTGCCGGGGACGATGGCCGGCATCCCGGACTTGGCCGGCTTGAGGGCGGCCACCCGCGAGTCGAGTCGCAGGTTGGATTTCTGCGTGTCGGGTCCGTGGCATTCGGAGCAGCGCTTGATCAGGATGGGTTCGATCTCCTTGGCGAAATCAATTGGCTGTGCGCTTGTCGGAGGCGTGGCGGCCAGGATGGGAGAGTTGCAGGCGATCAGGCTCGCGACAGCAACCACAGCGAGTGAGAATGCTGACATTTTACGAGACTGGAATTGGGTGTCGAACTCTGGGTTCATCTCAACAAACTTAAATGCCTCTGCTGATCGAGACAACCGTTTTGATGAATTCGTTCAACGAGACACTCCACCAGGCTTCACTTGTTCAGCACCGAGCAATTACTTAGGAGACGGTAAGATAGACGACAGACGGAGTGGATTACCCTCTCCGCTCCCTCGGAGGGAGGGGAGAGGGCAGGGTGAGGTGAGGGTGGATGAATACTCGTTTTGATGAATGATGGCGTGGTTTTCTCCTCACCCCGGCCCTCCCCATCCGATGTGGAGACGGAGAAACTGGCACCGCGTTCAACGTTCTCGTCGTGTCTTCGTGTTCAATCCCGGCGGCTGCACAGTAGTGATCCTCAAGCGCCAGTCTTGTGGCGCTCTTGGTGGCTCCGTCGTTGAGATTGCGGTCAAATAGATGCTTCTCCCTTGAGCCTCTTTCAAAACCCCGTAGCAGCCGACGTGAGTCGGCTCTAGACTTCCGAAATTCAGAGCGAACTGACGTTCGCTGCTACAGTTTTGAAAGAACCTTCCTTGAATGAAGTTTTCAGAAATTGGCGCGATTGCGGAGTGGCGCAGCTTTGAGAAAGTGACTACAGTGGCGGGCAATAATACACAGACAATGACAGCGACAATTCAAAACTTGTCCGGACCAGCGTTCGCATTACTGGTGGGTCTCTGCCTCCTTGTGCCTCATCTGGGTGCCTCGGCAGCCGAGCCAGACGCGCAGGGTATCGAATTCTTCGAGCAGAAAATCCGGCCATTGCTTGCGGATCATTGCTACCAGTGCCATAGCGCACAGGCCGAGAAACTGAAGGGAGGGTTATATCTGGATACCCGGGCGGGCGTGCTGAAGGGCGGCGACACCGGTCCCGCAATCATAGCGAGTGATCCGGAGAAGAGTCTCCTGATCCAGGCAGTTCGCTACACCGACGAGCACCTGCGGATGCCGCCAAAAGACAAGAAGCTCAGTTCATCTCAGATCTCCGACCTCGAAACGTGGGTCAAGATGGGCGCGCCGGATCCTCGAACCGCAGCCGCTGTAAACTCCAGCATTCCAGATCCGCAGTCGCAGGCGGCGGATCATTGGGCCTTCAAACCAGTCATTCAACCGGCAATACCCGCGGTGCGAAACAAGTCCTGGGTTAAGACGCCAATCGATGCCTTCATTCTTTCCAGGCTCGAGGAAAAGAAATTGACCCCGTCAAATCCGGCTGACAAGCGCACGCTCATCCGGCGCGCCACTTATGACCTGACGGGTCTCCCCCCAACACAGCATGAGGTCGAGGCATTCCTCTCGGACCGATCGCGAGACGCGTTCGAGAAAGCGGTGGAGCGATTGCTGGCATCCCCCCAGTATGGGGAGAGGTGGGCGCGGCACTGGCTGGATGTCGCGCGGTATTCGGATACCAAGGGCTACGTTTTCGAGGAGGAACGGCGCTACGCCTACGCCTATACCTATCGTGACTACGTCGTTCGCGCGTTCAACGAGGACCTTCGATTTGACCGGTTCATCAAGGAACAGCTCGCGGCGGATCGGCTGGAACTTGGCGATGACAAACGACCTCTTGCCGCCATGGGGTTTCTGACGCTTGGACGCCGTTTTTTGAACAGTGAGCCCGACATCATTGATGATCGGATCGACGTGGTTTCTCGCGGTTTGATGGGATTGACCGTCGGTTGCGCGCGCTGCCACGACCACAAATATGATCCGATCCCGAGCAAGGATTACTATTCGCTTTATGGTGTGTTCGCGAGCAGCACCGAGCCATCCGAGAAGCCGCTGCTGGGCACCAAATCCCTGCCGGAAGCCTACCCGGATTACAAGATCGAGCACGAGAAACGGAAGAGGGAGTTGGATGACTTCCGCGTGGAGAAGGAGAGCGAGGCAATGACGAAGCTGCGCAGTCAGGTTGGCGATTACCTCCATGCCGCGAGCGATGCGCGCAAACTCTCGGACTCGGGTGAGCAGGAGAATCTCGCCCGCAAACGCAAGCTGGATCCACGCGTCACACGAAAGTGGATGAGCGCGCTGGAGAAAGCCGACAAGGAAACGAACAACATTTATGGGCCATGGCTTGCGTTCGCGGCGCTCAAGACAAATGAATTTGCCTCCGCCGCCGGGGATCTGGTCGCTCGCGTCCGCTCGTGGGAGCCGGCAAGAATAAATCCTGCGTTGAGCCGGCAACTGTTGGGAATTGAGGTTCCGACCAGCCTGACGAACATTGCAGAGGTCTATAACAGGCTTTTTGCGGACATCGACAAGGAATGGATCGCTTCGCAGACGAACAGCCCGGCGCCGCCGGCGCTCGGAGACCCGCAACGCGAGGGGCTTCGCCAGTTGATTTACGGCGAGTCGTCTCCGATCAAGCTCACTTCAAGCGAGGTGTTCCGCCTCTTTGACACACCGGCTCAACAGAAATCGCGCGCGCTTCAGCGCAAAGTGGAGGAACTGGATGCGATGCACCCCGGCTCGCCACCCCGGGCAATGGTCCTCCAAGACAAAACGACTCCTGTAAATCCTCGCGTCTTCATCCGTGGCAATGCGGGCAACCTGGGCCCGGAAGTGCCGCGGCAGTTCCTTGGAGTCCTGAGCGGCGGGAACCGCAAGCCCTTCGTCAACGGCAGCGGGAGACTTGAACTGGCGGAGTCGATTGCAAACCGGGGGAATCCGCTGACCGCGCGGGTTCTCGTCAATCGTGTCTGGCTCCAGTACTTCGGATCGGGACTGGTGAGAACTCCAAGCGACTTCGGGTTGCGCAGCGAACCGCCCACTCATCCGGAACTGCTCGATTTTCTGGCAAACCGTTTCATGGACGAGGACTGGTCTTTGAAGAAACTTCAGCGGCTGATCCTCCTGTCGAATGTTTACCAGCAGTCCAGCGATGAAATTCCAGCTTTCATCGCCATCGATCCGGGAAATCAATTTCTCTGGCGGATGAACCGCCGCCGCCTCGACTTCGAGGCGATGCGCGACTCGCTTCTTGCAGTTGCCGGCAGCATTGATCTTGCGATGGGAGGGCTTCCGGTCGAGCTGACCACACGGCCCCTGCCGAACCGTCGGACGATTTATGGATTCGTCGAGCGTCAGAATCTGCCGGCGATTTTCCGGACGTTTGATTTTGCGAATCCAGACGCCACGAGCCCGCAACGATTTAACACCACCGTCCCCCAACAAGGTTTGTTCATGGCAAACAGTCCGTTTGTCGTCCAGCAAGCGAGAAGCCTTGTCCAACGTTCCGAAGTACAGAGAGCCGCGAATTCGAAGGAGAAGATTCGAGCGTTGTATCACGCCGCTTTTCAGCGCGATCCCTCCCATGATGAACTCGACCTGGCGAGACGGTTCTTTAACACCCAGGTTTCCATCGAACCATTCGAGCCAGAAATGCCGTCGTGGTACCATGGCTACGGGACTTATGAACCGGCGAGGAAACGCGTCACAGAGTTCAGCGTCCTCCCCGTGTTCACCAACAACGTCTGGCAGGGGAGCGGAAATCTTCCGGATGCCAAACTCGGTTGGGTGATGTTGAACAATGCTGGCGGCCATCCCGGCAATGATGGGAAACACGCTGCCATCCGACGCTGGATCGCACCGAGGGATCTCGTGATCGCGATCAACGGAACGTTGAGCCATGATGCCCAGAAGGGCGACGGCGTGCGTGGCTGGATTGTTTCGAGCGGTAGCGGCGAACTGGGCGCCTGGACTGCCAAAAAGTCGAAAGCGGAGACAAAGCTTGCGCGAGTGGAGGTCAAAAAGGGAGATGCGATCGACTTCGTAGTTGACTGCGGTGAAACAGTTGATTCGGACGGTTTCGCCTGGGCGCCGACGATCAAAGTGATTTCCTCGTCACAATCGGTCCCTCCCGGCGCCCCGACCGACTGGAATGCGCGGCTGGATTTCGGCGGACCAAAGGAGATTCCGCAGCCGGTGACTGCATGGGAGAAGTACGCGCAAGTGCTCCTGATGTCGAACGAACTGGCGTTCTTGGACTGATCACACGAAAAGGATCTTCAGCTTTCGCGTGAGGACTCGACGTTGTTCCAGTCCATTTACCTTGAACAAAGAAGACGTAATGAGGAGACCATGGGATAGGCTACGAATGATGGCGAGCGCCACAGATGCAGATGCGAGGCGCGAACGCGGGAGGATGCCCGCAGCGGCCTCTGACCAAGCGAGCAACGAAGCAGATGCGCTCATGCCGCCGCCGAGATTTGCAGCATATCCCGCAGTGTTGGCAGTAACATGTGGAGAAACAATAGAATCATGAAGGATCAACCATGAGCACTTCCAGCTCGCGTCGTCGTCTGCCACTCGGCTGGCTCATCGTCGGCGGAATTCTCCTGCTTGTGGTCGTCGCGCGCCTGATCCAAAGCAGCGCTTCACAGAGCCAGATCGAAGCGATCCGCAAATCAGGCTACCCAACCACACTGGCTGAACTTCAACAGTGGTACGAGGACGTTCCGGCTGAAGAGAACGCGGCCTTGAAGATATTGGAAGCCGCGGATTCCAACATCGATGCCTCGGAGAAGGCTTCGAACTTGCCGGGAATTGGAAAGACGCCGTGGCCTGGGCCGGGCGTCAAGCTTGCTGAAGAGGAGCGTGAAGCACTGGCCCAGCACATTCGCGACAATGCGGATGCCTTGAAGGCTCTTCACGAAGCATCGTCGCTGCCTCGCAGCCGTTACCCCATGGACCTGACGCGTGGTCCCAACACGCTCCTGCCACATCTCGCACAAATCAAAGGACTGGCCACTCTGCTGCGACGCGACGTCCTGTTGCATTCGGACGCCGGCCAAGCAGAGCAGGCGATGAAATCCCTGCAAGCTGCGTCTACGCTTTCCGGGTCGCTCGTTCCAGAGCCGCTGCTGATTTCCGACCTTGTCCGCATCGCCTGTGTGGCCATCACGATCGAGGGAATGCAGCATGCGGTGACGGATCTGAAGTTATCGGACGATCAATTACAACATTTGTCGCAGTGGATCTCCAAGACGGAACAGCAAGGGCCCCATGCGTACATTCGCAGCATGGCTGGCGAGCGTTGCATGGGCGTTGAATGGTTCAAAAATCCGTGGATGATGCTCTCAGCGAACGCCGGGCAGGGCAATCCGACGGGGCCGGCCCTTGGCGGCAGTGCCGCCATTGCGCTTCTGCGGGTGACGGGGATGCTTGACCGCGACCGGAAGATGTTGATCGGCAGCCTGAGCAGTTCGATAGAGGCGGCCAATCTTCCGTTCCCGGACAACCTGCGAAAGATTGATGCGCTGCAGGCTCAACGTCAACGGGACCTTCAATCACTGCCTGGTAAATTGATGATTCTTACCAGAATGCTCCTGCCTGCATTGGACAAGGCATTCCATAAGGAATGCCCGGCTCACATCGCAGTTGCGTGCCGCGAGAACCGCACTGGCAGTCGAGCGCTACCGGCTGGCGCACGATGGAAAGCTCCCCGAAACGATTCAAACCCTGGTGCCGGCGTTCCTGAATCAAGTTCCTACAGACGCGTTTGATGGAGGCCCGCTTGAACTGGAACTCCTGCCTCAAGGCTATCGGATCGTATCACAAGGAGCTACCGAGGCCGCCAACGTTCAAGGTGCTTCAAGCAAGAACGACAGCCGAAAGATCGTCGGTTTTACTGTCGCCCGCTGAAGGTTCGCGAAAGATCTGGTTCGTTATTGCTGGAAGTGAGCTGGCTCGATGACGAAGCACGAACGATGGGCTTATCTCCAAAAGTCTGCGAGGAGTGATGCGATTTCTCACAAGCACTACATCCCACGTCGTGCGCTGTGCCGAGGACTATTTGGCCCCGCTCAAGTTTATGAGGAGGCTGTCGATATTTTGAGTGGGCTCATCGAGCGCGAAGAGGCGCTGGGACACATCGTTCAATGCGATGCGTGCATTGTGGAATTGATCTGACAGAGTTTGGAAGATTGGCGCGAGCTCGTAACGGCCGGCGAGTCGGTGATCGCCTGCCATCCGGAAATTTGCCTGTCCCATCCCTTCGTAGTAACTCACGTCAGGAAATCCGCGCGATTCAGCTCGATGTCGAATGCGATCGGGGAAGACCCCTGCCAGGAAAAGTGAATGGTTGCCAATGTGCGCGCGGAGACAGAAACTCGTGCGATCATCGGCCTGCTTCAACGCTGCGAGCATCTCAAAAACATAGTCGAGCGTTCCGGGTTGTCCCGGAACTGTGCATCGGGTGCGGTCCTGCCGCGAGAATTCACACAGCATTTCCGCCACGTAATCCGCGACGCGCCGGTTTTCGATCCCCGTTTCTTTCAACACGTGTCGTACGACAACGTAGAAGTAAAGGTGGTCCGAGACCGGCAGGCAGCCACGATGCTCCATGAGTCGGTGGAAAAGAGTGTTGTCATCCAGAATCTGGTCGCGTGTCTCCTCGTCGGCGAGGAGTTGTGTGAGGAAAGGCCCATCCTGTGCACCATGGCTCAGGGTCGAGACGATGAAATGGATGTCTTCAGCGGTGAATTGAATCCGGCAGTTTGGTTGAATCACTTTCATATTTCTGCATGTCATGGTGATTCCCCTCCGACGCGTAGCGCGTCGCGCCGGCCCTGCCGCCGATGGGAGCAAGATGAGTTCCAGCCTCTCGGAATTTAAAGTTTGGAACCAAACCATCCAAGAATGGAGTTGCGAATGCGGCGCGATGGGAAAATAGCGCCAGGAAGGCTATTTTTTTAGAGCAATTTGCCGCTTCGCCAGGATGCTGTTCGTCTGGACTGTCCTGAATTCTTCATAAGCGCGCCGGAATCTTCGGTGCTTGTTTCCCAGGATCGCGGTTGCCAGCAATGCGGCGTTGATGGCTCCTGCTTTGCCGATGGCCAAGGTTCCGACTGGAACCCCTCCGGGCATTTGAACGATGGAAAGCAAGGAGTCCATTCCATGGAGTGCCTTTGATTCCACAGGAACGCCGAGAACCGGAAGGCAAGTTTTGGAGGCACACATGCCAGGCAAATGCGCCGCGCCTCCTGCCCCGGCAATGATGACTTCAATTCCGCGAGTCGATGCGCCGGTCGCATACTCGAAAAGCAAATCCGGCGTCCGATTAGCAGACACGACCTGGGCTTCAAATGGAACGTTGAGCGCGGTGAGGTGATCGGAGGCATGTTGCCTCGTCTCCC
>SXMN01000216.1 GCA_005777315.1 Verrucomicrobiales bacterium | reverse complement strand
TCTTGCGCAGGATGTTCATGAGTTGTTCGCGTTCTGGCGGTGACAAACGGATGCGATACTTAATTGGCATCTACTCCAATTAGACACGCTTATCCAAAGTACAAGCTCAATTTGTTTGACCCATCAACTCACGACTGACGAAGTACTAGCCTTTCAAGGCTGGGCTCAAAGTTTGCATGGCACGAGTCACGAAGGGACGGACGAGTCGATGCGGCGGCAATGTGACTGCGTCCTCACATTCAAGACCAGGCCGAATCGACTACTCGAACCAGTCCCAGCCTTCAAAGGCTAAGCTATGCTTGTTTTCCACCCGCAGCCTGCCGGGACTCAGACCCCTTCACCCCCAAACTTTGGGACGTTTCCAATAAATTCCGCGATCCGAAGTCCTCGCGGCACGCGAGAGTTCGCATGGATTGCAGTGCGGAGAAGAAACTACTTCCAGAAGCCACTGCGGTGCCTTCGCAGAGGAGGTAAATTTCGGAATGAGTCTATTCCAGATAGATCAATTCATTCGCATTCAACAGCGCGCGGCAGAAAGCGGACATTCCGTGGTCACGAACCATCGCCATCGCGGCCGGAAGTTCCTTCTGCGTGGGCTCGCGCTGGAAGGCGGCGGCGTAAGCCCGACGGATCTGGACGGTGGGGACGTTTCCGGCCTCCATCGCCGCGCGTTCGCTCAAGGCGGCGGACATGTCGAGCACGAAGCGGTGGTTTAGCAGGGTGAGAGTCTGAAGCGGATTAGTGGTGTTGGCTCGTTTCGGCACGGCGAACGCATTGTCCGGCAGATCGAAATCTGACAGGATGTCCACCACCGAGGCGCGCGCGTTATGGTGGTAAACGGCGCGGCGATACGTCTCGGGTCCGTGCTCAATTAACGGCACGTAGGTGGCCACATTGTCCTGTTTGTATTCGTAGAGCCGGAAGCCCGGTCCGCCTGCGCGGCGATCCAGTTTGCCGGAAATTGTCAGCATGGTATCACGCAACTCCTCGGCGCTGAGTCGGCGGGGCGGGAAGCGCCAGAGGAGGCGCGCATCTTTGTCCCTTGCCGCCCCATCCTCACGCGAAGCAGCAGACTGTTTGTAGGTCTCGCTCAGGATAATTTCCCGGTGCAGCGGTTTGAGCCGCCAGCCGTGGTGTTGCAATCGGCGAGCGAGCCAGTCGAGCAACTCGGGGTGCGTGGGTCTGCCGCCGAGGAATCCGAAGTCGCTCGGCGTATCAACGATGCCAACACCAAAGTGATGCTGCCAGACACGGTTGGCCAGCACACGCGCGGTCAGCGGATTTTCATCACTGGCAAACCATCGAGCCAAAGCCAGCCGGCGCTCGGCTTCCGGCGCATCGCTGGAAAGTTCAAATGGTCTGGTCACTTGATCGAGCACGTTCAAACTGGAAGGCTTGACCGCATCGCCAGGCTTCATCGGATCACCGCCTTTGAATACAAGGGTGGGCTGCTTTGGCTGGGAAAAATTGGCAACCCACACCGAACTGAGCGGTGGTATTTTGCGTATTTCCCGATCGATCTCGTTGAGTTGCCTGTCGAGTTCCGCAAGCTGCGCGCGTTCGTCCGAGGATGCTGTGCGCAGTTTTCTATCACGTGCGAGTTCTTCGTTGAACGGTTTGCGGTCGGACGAATCGGCGACCTTGGTCCAGGACCGGCCGTCGGTTGAGACGTGAATCTCATACTCGGTCACGCAAGGGCCGAGACCTTCGATGGGGGTGTCGGACGGCGTGACGCGGTCATGGGAAAAGCTCACACGATCGATTGTCGCGGTCTGAGCCAGGTTGATCGTCAGCATGGCGGGATTACCAATGAACCAGCGAGCGCTGTACTTGCCGTCATTGACAAGTTCGACACTGTACGCGCCGTCGAAGTCCCTGGCTACATTGCCGGCGGCTCCAATGGCTTTGCCGCCGTTGGTGGCGAGCGCGACGTTGCGAGGATTTGCGGCTGCAGTCCATATTTCAAATTCATCAATCCGCCCGCCCACGCCGGATTTAGGATTGCCGGAATGCGACAGCGCCGTGAAGCGCACGTGCCTGGCTTCGATCGGGGAAAATGTCTCCTCCGTCAGGCGGGCGCTGGGCGGAGGACGAAGCGGCTTCTGCTCGGAACTTTGAGTGGAGGCGCGTTCTATGATGGCCTTCTCGATCCTGGACTTTTCCGCCGGTATTTGGGTGCGCCGCTCGTTCAGCGGTTTCGATGCCGCGTCGTGGCGCTGACGTTCCTCGGCGGTGGCGAGGGATCGTGGTCCGTGGGATACACCATCGAAAGCCGATTTGATCCGGTGGTAATCCTCCGTCGGAATCGGATCGAACTTGTGATTGTGACAACGCGCACAGCCTATCGTCAGCCCCAGAAATGCAGCGCCCGTGGTGGTGACCATATCATCGACGGTCGCGGCGCGGATGTTTGCGGCGGCTGCGGCGTCCTGGTTGCCCACATCGTCGTAGGGGCCGGTGGTGAGGAACGCCACGCCAATCTCGACATCGGGACGGTCTTTGCCCACGACATCGCCCGCGATGTGCTCAATGATGAATTGGTTGAAAGGCTTGTCTTCGTTGAAGGAACGAATCACGTAATCACGGAACGGCCAGGCGTTGAGAATGATTTCATTGCGCTCGAAGCCGCGACTCTCGCCGAACCTCACCACATCCAGCCAGTGCCGCCCCCATTGCTCGCCGTAGTGCGGCGAGTTCAGCAGGCGATCGACGAGCTTTTCATGAGCGCTCGGATCGGTATCGCGCTGGAACATCTCGACTTCCTCGGGGGAGGGCGGAAGCCCGGTTAAATCGTAGCTGACGCGGCGTATCCATGCGCGGCGGTCGGCTGGCGGATTCGGCTTCAATCCGTTTCCCGCAAGCTTCGAGAAGACGAAGCGATCAATCGGATTCGCCGACCACGCTTCAGGAAGTCCTGCGGCATGAGGTGGATTTGACTGTGAAAGCGGCAGAAGCGACCACCATGACTTGTCGCCGCGCCGCACGATAACGGAACCGTCGCGTGGATCAGGTGCGCCCATTTTCACCCACGCCGTCAGGTCTGCGATAATGGCGTCGGAAAGTTTTGGCTTTTTCGGAGGCATGGCGAGATCGGCGTCATCATGCCGCACGGCGCGGAGCAATGGGCTTCTCTCCGTGTTTCCGGGAACAATGGCGGATTCGCCGGTGTCGCCGCCCTTTTCCCAGCCCGACTTGGTGTCGAGAACCAAGCCCCCTTTCACCTTCTTTGCCTGGGCGCTGTGGCACTCGTAACAGTGCTCGACGAGAACGGGCCGGATCTTCTGTTCAAAAAAAAGCAGTTGCTCAGGTGCAACTGGTGAGGCGGCGACGAGGCTTACGGGCTGAACCAGCAGAAGTACGACGAACACCAGAAATCCGGAAACCTTCAGGAGGCCATTTGAAAGCCTGGCTCGCGGCGCTGGAGTTTTCCCGCCCTCCGAGTCCGAATTCTTTTCGGCGATATGAACTGTTCGATTCAACCACATGAAAGCATCAAGACTCCACGAGCGACCGAGCGCAGGTGTTGTCTTGAGCAGTAGTTAGACAACTTGGACTGAATGCTCAAGCCAGGAAGCGACAGACAAAGAACGGCGCTTGGCAACCATTCTTCCGAAACCATTCTTGATTGGGAGGAGATGATTCACTTACAACGCCCCGCATGCCGAACAGCTCCCTCGATGCCACGGCGACCAAAACGGTTGCTTTTGATCTGCCCAGCTACCTGAATCGCCACACAAAGTCGGTGAACAGCGCGTTGGATCACTTTCTCCCGAAAGCGACGGCGAAACCTCAGACGATCCATAAAGCAATGCGTTATTCGCTTTTCGCCGGAGGAAAACGGATGCGACCGGTTTTGTGCATCGCCGCGGCGGAGGCGTGCGGAGGCGATGTCAATGACGCCTTGCCGCTGGCGTGCGCAGTCGAGTGCATCCACACCTATTCACTGATCCACGATGATTTGCCCGCGATGGACGATGACGACTATCGCCGAGGCCGACTCACCAGTCACAAGGTTTTCGGTGAAGGGATCGCCATCCTCGCAGGGGACGCTTTGTTGACACAGGCCTTCGAGATCGTCGCGAGATCGAAAGTTCGCAAACGATACGCTCATCAAGACTTGATCATTGAACTGGCGCAGGCCTCCGGATCGCTGCAATTGATCGCCGGACAGGTCGCGGACCTCGAAGGCGAGGGCCGGAAGACATCCACGAATCAATTGCGTTACATCCATGAGCGAAAGACATCGGCGCTTCTGTGCTGTTCGGCGCGGCTGGGCGGAATGAGTGCTGATTGTTCACTGTCGCAGCTCAAGGCACTGACCGATTTCGGTTATCACGTGGGCCTGGCGTTTCAGGTCATTGATGACATTCTGGATGTGACACAGACCAGCGAACAGCTCGGCAAAACCGCCGGAAAGGACACCGCCGCGCAGAAAGCCACCTATCCTTCGATTGTGGGATTGGAAAAATCGAAGCGAATCGCGGAAAACCTGACAAAACGGGCGTTTGCTGCCTTGAAACCGCTCCGCGGAAAAGCGACCGCTCTCAAATCATTGGCAGATTTTCTCCTGAAGCGTGACCGCTGAGTGCCGGAGGAATGGAAGCTAATGCGAAGGTTTAATTCCATTGCGAGTGCAATGCTGAGTGTTTAGTTTCCGCCACTTGGCAGAGTTTTGAAATCAATCCAACCCGATCAACTGCGAATGAGCCGCGCTTCACTTACAACTGTTGAACTTACGGAACTAATCATTGGCCTGCACCGGCTGGCCCGCAATCTATGGTGGACGTGGAACCAGGAAGCCCAGGAAATCTTCCAGGAACTTTCCCCGCGCGGCTGGCAAAACCTGCATCACAACGCCGTCGCCATTCTGCACGAAGTCTCGGATTATGAGCTGCGCGTCCGGCTTCAGGACCGGGAATTTGCGCAACGGGTTCGGGAGGTCTTGTCCACGTTCGAGATCTACTTGAATGACTCAATTACCTGGGGACACCAGAACGCACCCGGCCTGTTAAAGAATCCGGTGGCTTACTTCAGCGCGGAGTTTGGGTTCCATGAGAGCCTGCCCATCGCCGCAGGCGGCCTCGGGATTCTTGCGGGCGACCACGCCAAATCCGCCAGTGATGTCGGGCTGGGCTTCGCAGGCATCAGCTTGTTTTACCGGGAGGGCTACTTTCAGCAGACGTTCAATCAGGACAACTGGCAGACAGAGTACTACACCCACCTCAATCCAAAGAATCTGGCGGTCGAACCGGTGCTGGATGCCAAGGGCGAACAAGTGGTGTGCATGGTCGAGATCGCGATGACGGAGGTGTACTTCCACGCATGGCGGGTCAATGTCGGACGCTGTCCTGTTTATCTTCTTGATGCGAACCGCCCCGAGAATGAGCAGCGCTATCGGGACCTGACCTTGCGTGTTTATGGCGGTGACAGCACCACCCGCATCATGCAGGAGATTTTACTGGGCGTCGGCGGCGTACGATTGCTGCGCGCGCTGGGAATCGCCCCGTCCGTCTTCCACATGAACGAGGGACATGCTGCGTTCCTCACGCTGGAACTGGCCCGTGAGAAAATGGCGGATGGAAAGAATTTTCAAGCAGCCATCGCGGAAACAAAGTCTCAATGCATCTTCACAACTCACACACCGGTGGAAGCGGGGCACGATCGCTTCAGTCGCGATCTGATGAGCTACGTGCTGATGAAGTTCCAGACTGAATTGAAACTCACGCTCCCCGAACTCATGGCGCTCGGACAGGTTTCCCCCGGGACAGACCATGAACCGTTCTGCATGACGGTGCTGGCGTTGAAAGCGTCCCGCGCGGCCAATGGCGTGAGCGAATTGCACGGCCAGGTCAGCCGGCACATGTGGCAGGGGATGTATCCAGGCAAGCGCACTGACGAAGTTCCCATCGGCCATATCACCAATGGCATCCATCTTGTAGGCTGGATGAAAGGCCCGGTGCGCCGATTCTGGCGCAGCAAGCTCAGCCAGATCAGCAACGAGAAACTCAATGTGCTCGAGTGCGATCGGGAGATGAATTCACCCGAGTTCTGGGCACGGATCTCCGACCCGAATTTCATTTCCGACGAAGAACTGTGGGCCATGCGTTACAAACTGCGCCGCGAATTGATCGAGTTCTCGCGTCGCCGCTTGCTGCTTCAGGGCGAACGCCTGACACGGGGCGACTTCATCGCGTTTGACCAATTGCTCAATACCGATGCGCTGACGATAGGTTTCGCCCGCCGCTTCGCCACTTACAAGCGGGCGCCGTTGATCTTCCAGCAGTTTGAAAACATCGCGAAGGTCGTGATGGACAAGCATCGCCCGGTACAATTCATCTTCGCAGGCAAGGCGCACCCGAAGGACGACGATGGCAAGCGCTTCATCCAGCACATCATTCACCTCAGCAAGTTCTCGGAACTCAAGGGGCATCTGGTGTTCATCGAGAATTACGATGTCCATGTGGCACGTCAGTTGGTCTCGGGCTGCGATGTTTGGTTGAACAATCCACGCCGTCCCCTCGAGGCATCCGGCACGAGCGGCATGAAGGCCAGTTGTCATGGGTGCCTGAATTTCAGCATTCTCGATGGCTGGTGGCGCGAAGGCTACGACGGCACAAATGGCTTCGCCATCGGCGACGATTCGCATCCGGACAATATCGAGGAGCAGGATCGTCTCGACAGCGAAAATCTTTACCGGACGCTGACGCAGGAAGTGATCCCCTGCTTCTACGCGCGTGATGCCCACGGCATTCCACGCCAGTGGATCCAAAGAATCCGCCGTGCGATGTCCACGCTGGTTCCGCAATTCAACACCTGGCGGATGGTTCAGGAGTACGCAAAGAAGTACTACACGTCGTGATTGATCACCCGGCGCGTGGTTCAAACCCTGGCGTGACGATCTCAGCGCCCGCAGCCCTGGCCCGCATGAAGCGCGACATCAAGTCCCTGACGAACGAGGAGCTAATCGCTCAGTTCACACTATGGGCGGAACCTGCATATCGGGTGACTCAGTTGCTTGAGTGGCTCTACCGCCAACGTGCAGCCACCTGGGACCAGATGTCCAATCTCCCCAAATCCCTTCGCCAAAAACTGGCTGGGGAATACACCCTGAATGTCCTGAATCTCGCTCACAGGCAAGGTTCACCGGATACAACACAAAAGTTCCTCTGGAAGCTCGCGGACGGTGCTTTTGTGGAAAGCGTGTTGATCCCCGCAAATCCGGCTCTCTATGGCGAAGCCAGCGACAGGCACACGCTGTGTATTTCGACCCAGGTGGGCTGCGCCTATGGCTGCAAGTTTTGCGCAAGTGGGTTGGACGGCTGGAAGCGCAACCTGCAACCCGAGGAAATCATCGAGCAGGTGCTGGCAGTCGAGCGCTGGCATGGACATCAACCGCAAGAATTGAAGCGCATTGACACCACACCGGCTTCGGATCGCTTGGCAAACAATCTCGTCATCATGGGAATGGGTGAACCACTGGCCAACTATGACAACCTGATGGCAGCGCTCAGAATCCTGAATGCGAGCTGGGGCGGCGGGATCGGCGCGCGAAAGATTACAATTTCCACAAGCGGTCTGGCGCCTCAAATCAGGAAGCTCGCCGAGGATCCGATGCAATTCCGCCTTGCGATCTCGCTTCACGGGGCCACGGATGAAGTGCGCGGGCGAATCATGCCGGTGAATCGCAAATACCCGCTGGCCGAGCTGACCGCCGCCCTCGACTACTATCAATCAAGGAAAGGGCGCATGATCACCTTCGAATACATCCTGATTGCGGGAGTCAACGATGCGCTCGACCAGGCTCGCCCGCTCGCAGCCCTGGCCTCGCGCCTGAATGCCAAGGTAAATCTCATCCCTTACAACGCTGTTGATGGGCTGTCCTGGACCCGGCCCGAAGAGAATATCCAGGAGGCATTTCTCGCGGCACTGGAAAGCGAAGGAGTCACGGGTACTCTACGCCGGGAGAAAGGCCACGACATTGACGCTGCGTGTGGCCAGCTTCGATTGAAAACCGAACGCGAGCTTCGGGATCTGAAACCACTTGGTTGAGGCTGAGCTTCGATCCGGTTGATCGTACACAGGGAGCCATAGGGATGCTGCTTGCCCGGCTGATGGCCCTGTTATAGCTTCACCAGCCTATGGAAAATAATGTGCCACCATTGCCAAGCACACCGCCGCCGTTGATTCCACCAGCCACAGCACCCCGCAGCCGAGGCAAGGTCTGGGTCTGGCTTGTCGCTGGTCTGGCGATAATTGCAGTGGTCGGAATTCTCATCCTCTCCAAGCTGGCGAATTCCCTGAGTTTCGCCGGCGTCGGTCACACCGGGAGCGGGAGAACTGATCACTCGATCCACGAAGTCCTGATCGAAAACAATCGTTCGGACCACAAGATCGCTGTGATAGATGTGGACGGCGTCATCACCGGTCAGGCTTGGGATGGTGCCGGACGTAACATGGTGGATTTGATCGAAGATGAATTGAAGATGGCGGCTGAAGACAGCTCCGTTCGGGCGGTGATCCTGAAAGTGGACTCGCCTGGAGGAGAAGTGCTTGCATCGGATGATATTTCCAGAGCCATCACAAAATTCCAGGACTCCTCGGACAAGCCGGTGATCGCCTCCATGGGGGGACTGGCCGCTTCAGGAGGATATTATGTGTCGGCTCCCTGCCGCTGGATCGTCGCCAACGAACTGACAATGACAGGGAGCATCGGAGTGATCATGCACGGCTTCAATTACCGTGGGTTGATGGACAAAGTGGGGATCGCCCCGCAAGTCTTCAAAAGCGGTAAATTCAAAGATATGTTGAGTGGATCAAAGCTCCCCTCGGAGATCGATCCCAAGGAACGTGAAATGGTCCAATCGATGATCGACGAAACTTTCGAGAAGTTTAAGACCGTTGTGGCGGATGGACGCGGGCGCGCCGCCCAGGAGAACCAGGGAGAAGGCCGTCCTTTGGCGAAGAACTGGTTTGAATACGCGGACGGAAGAATCATGAGTGGGAAACAGGCTTTCGAGCTTGGATTTGTGGACGAATTGGGGAACTTCGATGCCGCAGTCGATCGGGCCAAAAAATTAGCAGCTATTTCGAGTGCGAATTTGATTCATTATCAGCAAGTCTTCGATTTCTCAAACTTCCTCAGTCTTTTCGGGCAAGCGGAGAGCAGGTCGATCAAGGTCGAGCTTGGAATGGATCTACCAAAGCTCCAGGCAGGCAGGCTCTATTTCCTGGCTCCTACCTTCCTTCACTAACCCCTCTGAAGTTTACCTCCCTCCTCTTTGCACATTCCTGATGCCAAGAATCTTGCAGAAATGGTGGCGACCCGAAAGACGATGTGCAGAAAGGAAGAATTGTCACAACCCCGAGCGCCAGTAAGTCACCTCTCTGCGACACTTCGCAACTAAAACGGTCGTCGTGGTTCAGACCAGCTTGAAACTCACCTCTTCCAAAACCACGCGTAAATAATCTCAACGATGTGCTGGGGCAGCGGGGTCGATGAGGAGTGGGCTGGCATAGTTAGACAGCCTGTGGAGGTATTACTCATCCCGGGAAAACAACTTTGCTTGAGTCAAACTCAGGCGGTAAATTCTTACGCCGGAAATTTGAAGCCTTGGCACTCGTCTGGCTATGGAATTGATAATCGGGTACTAATCGAAACTTAATGCACACTGGCGGTGTCTAACCTGTGAAGCCGTTTCACTGCGGTGAGCAATAACCAAAGAAAACATGATGCTTGGAATAATGATCATCGATCAATACTGGTGGGTCTTCTACATCCCCGGACTTCTTATCGGCCTGTATGCGCAGATGAAGCTCAACTCGACATATAACCGCTACATCAAGGAAGGCTTATCAAGCGGCGTCTCTGGAGCGGAGGCGGCTCGAGAAATCCTGGACCGTGCGGGCTTGACCAATATGCCGGTCAACGAGGTTCCTGGTCATCTCTCGGATCACTACGACCCACTGAAGAAGGCTCTTTTCCTGTCCTCTGAGAACTTCCACGGACGATCCATCGCTGCCGTAGGTGTGGCAGCTCACGAAGCAGGCCACGCTCTACAGCACAAGGCTGCCTACGCCCCCTTGAACATCCGGATGGCCATGGTGCCGGTCACCAACATCGCCAGCCAGGCGGTATTCTGGATCACTCTACTCGGAATGTTCATGGGAATGATGAAACTGGTGGGCATCGCGATCGTTGCCTTCACGGTGATCACTGCCTTTCAACTGGTGACCTTGCCGGTGGAATTTGATGCCAGCCGTCGGGCAAAGGAACAACTGCTCCGATTGGGACTTGTGCAAAATCATGAAGGCAAGGCTGTCGGCAAAGTCCTGAACGCCGCCGCCCTGACCTACGTCGCGGCGATGGTCGCATCGCTACTACAGTTACTCCACTTCATCATGATCGCGAGGAACAGCGATCGGGATTAACGCCAAGATGCTGATCAAAAATTGTTTGAACCACGGAATCCGACGAACCGTCTGAGCGTGTAGGCAACTACAATACGAGCGCGATCAAGTTCGCACAAAAGAGCACGAGACCAAAGATGCAATAATTGGATAAACTGGAGAATCGCCATGGCAATTCGGACCAAAACCAAATCAAACCCACTCCGGACGGGTGACCGAAGGTCAGTGGTCGCCAAGCCAAAGTGCCGATCCCGCATCATGCCGAGCAACCGCGCCGTGCTACCGGCAAACTGGAAGGCATCTCCGGATGATGTCACTCCGTCCGTCTCGACTTCAGGCGCTCCATTGGAAATTGGGATCCCGGCGTCTCCGGAAGGTCTGGAAGTCACATCCGACAAGATGGCTACGGTGGCAGCGCCCGAGGATTCTACTGCGAATGGAACACCCGAAGCCCGTGGATCCAGCCCAGCCGCTTCCAAAGAACGCACCGCTTATGACGGGGATACGCCGATCAAACTTTACCTCCGTGAGATAGGGCAAGTGGCCTTGTTGACGCGCGAAGAGGAAGTAGCACTGGCTGCACGGATTCATAAAGGCGACAAGAAGGCCCGCGAACACATGATCAAAGCGAATCTTCGACTCGTCGTGAAGATAGCGCACGACTACGATGGCCTCGGGCTTCCTCTCCTGGATCTCATCAATGAGGGAAACATCGGCTTGATGAAAGCTGTCGAGCGATTTGACCCTGCAAAGGGCGGCAAACTTTCCACGTATGGCTCCTGGTGGATCAAACAATCGATCAAGCGAGCCCTCGCCAACCAGTCCAAAACCATCCGCCTTCCAGTTCATCTGGTTGACAAGATCTCCAAGATGCGGCGGACGGCGCTCCGCCTTCAGGAAGAATTCGGACGAGAGCCGACCGATGAAGAGTTGTCCGATGAATTGGGAATTTCTGCTTCGCGTGTCGCTCAGCTTCGCACCGCAGCCATCCGGCCCGCATCGCTCGACGCTCCTATCGGTGATGACGACTCGAGCAACTTCTCGGAAATCGTCCAGGACGAAAACGCCGAGACTCCATACGAGAAACTGGAGGAGAAGACTGTCACAAAGATGTTGCAGGAGATGGTCAAAACACTTGATTCTCGCGAGGCCACGATATTGCGATACCGGTTTGGTCTCGACGGTGGCACGGAGAAGACGCTTGAGGAAGTAGGGGAAAAATTCGGTGTCACACGCGAACGTGTGCGCCAGATTCAGAATATCGCCCTGAACAAGCTCCGGAAACAGATCGAGAAGCTCGAAGCGGTGCGAATGTAGCGTCCGGCGCACCGCGCACGGAAGCACCGCATGATAAATTCCCAATTGACACCGGACGATCTGGCACGAGCGGTCCGCAATGTCCCTGACTTTCCGAAACCGGGAATCCAATTCAAGGACATCACCCCGGTTTTGGCCGATCCGAAACTCTTCGCCGGCTCCATCGAACTGCTGACCGCCGGTCATATTCCTGGCTCCTTGGATGCAGTTGTTGGCATAGATGCCCGGGGGTTCATCTTTGCCGCTGCAGCCGCACTGAGACTCAATGCTGGATTTGTCCCGGTACGGAAGAAAGGCAAGCTCCCGTTCACATCCTATGAGGAAAGCTACGATCTGGAATATGGCTCCAATACTGTTGCGATTCACGTGGATGCGGTGAAACCGGGGAGCCGGGTTCTCCTTGTTGATGACCTGCTCGCCACGGGGGGCACGGCGGCGGCGGCGGCGGCACTTCTGAAAAAGCTCGGAGCCAAAATCGTTGGGATCAACTTCCTGATCGAGCTCGGGTTTCTGAACGGTCGCGATCGGCTCAAAGCCTATCCCGTCAAGTCACTTATCGTATATTGACGTCCGCCATCAGGCTGAAGCGAACGGGATTGAATCTTTCACACTCCTCGGAAGCGAGTTCAGGATTTCAAAAGGCGGGAAACCAATCCAACTTGAAACCCCATGCGCTGGATTGAATCACTGGACGTCGGCGGCTTCAGATTCGTCCACGAGAGCCTCCGAAATTCAGCGCTGGACTTCATTCTTCCGTTCTTTAGCTGGAACGTCCTGTTCGTCCCGGCATTGATTCTTGGAGCCATCTGGCTTGTGTGGAGAGGTGACAGTCGTGGCCGCGTGTTCGCGGTCATGCTGGGCCTGGCGATCATTGTGGGTGATGGCCTGATTTGCAGTTCGATCAAGCGCGCTGTCGCTCGGCCGCGACCGTTTGCAGCCCTGGCAGACGTTCAACAACTCGTCGGGAAGGGAACCAGTGGCAGCATGCCATCCAGTCATGCGGCCAACTGGTTCGCCGCCACAACGCTTGCATGGCTCCTCTGGCGGCGGTGGAGATGGATCGTGCTTGGGATCGCATGTATCGTCGCCTTCTCACGAGTTTATCTCGGAGTTCATTATCCGAGTGATGTTCTCGTCGGGGCAGCGCTAGGCATCGGCTATGCCTTCACACTGGTCTGGGTATTTGAAAAGGGATGGCAATTCACTGGTCGAAAATGGTTCCCGATGTGGCACGCCCGCCTGCCTTCCCTGCGAAATCCTCACGCAGCAACGAAGACCGCCACAACTCACTTGACCGACGCGGAGCACTTCCAATTGCAAGATCGGCATTGGATGCGGCTCGGTTATGTGGTGATTGGCCTGCTACTCCTGATCCGGCTCGCTTATCTTGCGAGTGGCAAGATTGAATTGAGTGAAGATGAGGCCTACCAATGGGTCTGGTCCAAACATCTGGCCGCATCCTATTACAGCAAGCCGCCAATGATCGCCTATGCGCAGTTTCTCGGCACTCAACTTTGGGGTGACACTGCCTTTGGCGTACGATTCCTCTCACCCGTAATAGCCGCGATTCTCGCCGGCTCGTTGCTTGGGTTCTTTGCCCGGGAAGTCAGCGCCAAAGCCGGTTTCTGGCTTGTGATGATCCTGTCCGCCACCCCCCTTCTGGCTGTGGGCTCGACGCTATTGACCATCGATCCACTTTCCGTCCTTTTCTGGACGGCGGCGATGCTCTCGGGCTGGCGTGCTGTACGCGAGGAGAACGACCGCCAGTGGATCTGGACCGGGCTTTGGCTGGGGCTTGGATTTCTCAGCAAGTATATCGCACTCGTCCAGATCGCGTGCTTCGGCCTCTTCTTTCTTCTTTGGAAACCGGCCCGGTTACTCCTTCGCCGTCCGGGACCATATCTCGGGCTGGTCGTGATGATTATTTGCACCATCCCGGTGATTTGGTGGAATTGGAAGAATGACTGGATCACCGTCACTCATCTTGCAAACCGTGGTGGACTGGACCAGGAGTGGCAACCGACGATTCGCTTCATGCGGGACTTCCTACTCGCTGAAGCAGGACTCCTCAACCCGGTGTTCTTCATAGCGGCAATGTGGGCCGCGGTGGGGATTATCAAGAACCGGCACCGAGATCGTCTGGAGGCATACCTCCTGTGCATGGGAACTCCACTGTTCGCTTTCTACGCAATCTTCACCCTCAGATCTGCAGTGCTACCGAACTGGATTGCTCCGGCTGTCGTTCCTATGTTTTGCCTTATGGTGGTTTATTGGTCACGCAGGATTCAAACGGGCAGAATGGCTCCAGTGCGGTGGCTGACTGCAGGTGTCGCATTTGGACTTGCCGCGGTGATCCTTCTTCACGACACGGGACTGGTTTCCAAAGTTCTCGGCTTCCCGCTTCCCGCGAAGATCAATCCTTTGAATCGAGTCCACGGTTGGAAGGAGACCGCCAGGGTTGTCGGGGAGGCTCGCACCAAACTGGAAGCAGGTGGCAAAGCTGCGTTCGTCATTGGCGGTCACTATGGCATCACCGGACAGCTTTCGTTTTACATGCCCGACGCGAAGGCCCAGGTAACATCAAGGGAGCCGCTTGTTTATTATCAATCGAGCTTGGAGCCTGATAACCAGTTTTACTTCTGGCCGGGTTATCAGCATCGCAAAGGGCAGAATGCGATCTATGTGCGAAAGGCGAAATCGCGTGGGACCGCGCCCGAGCGGCTCACCAAAGAGTTTGAATCGGTCACTGACCTTGGTCTGTATGACATACTCGACCATAATCAGGTGGTGCGCAGCATCCAGCTCTTTGAATGCCGGGGTTTGCGCTGATGCCAACTGGTAATCAATCAGGGCGGACGGCCGTCTTCCCAGTTAGTGATTACGATCTCGATGGAACTCTGGAGTCCGGCCAGGCATTTCGATGGGAGGTTCGTGGAGACGCGTCGGAAGGCGTGATCGGGGATCAATGGGTCCGACTGAAAATGACAACCGCTGGCATCCACGCGGAGGCAGCAGCCCCGCAACATGACTGGCATTGGCTCGAAGAATTCCTCCAAATCAAGGTCAACATCGCAGACGTTCTCCAGACTTTTCCGGATGACGAACCGATGCGATGCGCAGTCGCTTCCTGTCGCGGGCTGCGTCTGCTGCGTCAACAGCCATGGGAATGCCTTGCATCCTTCATTCTGTCCTCAACAAAACAAATCGTTCAAATACGGGAAATTGTCCGCCTCCTGACTGAGCGCTTTGGCCGGCGTGTCATCGCCCCAAGCCAGAGCGGACCTACACATGCATTTCCCAGCGCAGAGCGCATTGCGGCCTGCTCGGAAACCGAGCTTCGCGCTTGTAAGATGGGCTTTCGCGCTCCCTATCTTCTGAAGACCGCTCAAATGATCGTCAGCGATGTCGTAAACCTTGAAGACATCAGATCGCTTCCCCTCAGCGAGGCTCGGGAACGACTGCTGCTCTTCCCAGGCGTGGGACGCAAGATCGCGGATTGTGTCCTCCTGTTTGGCTATGGATTCCCGAAGGCGTTCCCCGTGGATGTCTGGATCATGCGGGCATTGCGTGAACTTTACTTTCCTCAAAAACGGAAAGTGACCCCGCAACGGATTCTGGAGTTTTCAGAACGCCACTTCGGTCCTTACGGAGGCTACGCACAACAGTACCTGTTTCATTACATGCGGACCAAACACATTTCCAACAATCGAGACAAAGCAGCACGCTCCGCTCAATGAATCAAGCCATCGATCACATGCCGGCAACTCTGGAGGTCCTCTTTTCACCGGCTGAATTTGAGGCGCTGCGGCACCGCGACTTGAGCCAGACAACCTGCGTCGTCTTCGATGTGCTCCGCGCGACTTCCTCGATGGTGACAGCCCTTGGCAATGGTGCCACCGCGATCATACCCGTGGCGGAGATTTCTGAAGCTCTGGCTCTCCGCTCAAGACAGCCAGACCTTCTGCTCGCAGGCGAGCGGAACGGTCTTCGGATTCGCGGAGACCTGACGGGCGGCGTGGACTTCGATTTCGGAAACTCGCCACGAGAATTCATCCACGAGCGAGTCCGACGGAAGACAATCGTCATGACGACAACGAACGGCACGCGGGCTTTGAGAGCTTGCATCAACTCATCGGCCATTTTCGTGGGAGCATTCCTCAACCTGACCGCCTTGACTGCCGCCATCCGAGAATCTGTTCCCAGGAACCTCCTGGTGATCTGTAGCGGAACTCACGAAGAATCTTCCTACGAAGACACGCTGGGTGCCGGAGCTTTGTGTGATGGGCTCTGGCCACTTTACGAGGCGGGGGCAGTGGCTGACTCGGCACAGATTGCTAGGCAATTATTTCTCAGTGAGCGCAATGATCTGACCTCGGCGATCCAAAGAGCGCGCAACGGCCGGCGTCTCCTCACGATCCCAGACCTGGCAGCGGATGTTCCGCTCTGCCTCCAAACGGGGATCATCCCCCTCGTCCCACGACTTAATGCCGATGGCCGAGTGACAGTCGCCTGAAATCAAATCCGCCCTTCTCGTTCCCGAAGTTCCTGCCATATCCGCACGAAGCCACTTGCGAAGTCACCAGGCTTTTCGGAAATCCATCGTGCAACCTCAGCATTCGAGAACCATCCGCCAGTCTCAATCTCTTCAGGATGAAGCGTGAATGGACCTTCCGTCTCACAGCGATATACCCAGACAAACTCCTGCCCTGTTTCAGGACAGGCATCGATCTTAAACAGCCGTTTTGGGACACTCTCCAATTTGTAACCGAGCTCCTCCCTTACTTCTCGGACAGCACATTGGTCATAGTTCTCCCCGCTGTCCAAATGCCCGGACGCTGATGAATCCCACAGGCCAGGAAAACAATCCTTCAGCATCGAACGCTTCTGAAGGAAAAGCTCTCCCTTGGCGTTGTACACAAGGACATGTACAGCCCGGTGTTTCGATCCCAGCCGATGGACTTCACTCCGAGGTTGCTGACCGATCACCTCGTCCTGATCGTTGACGATGTCGAAAATCTCTTCGCTCATTTGGAACCTGTTGAATCTGTTGGACTCGCCAAAAGCTGAGTGAGCCGGACAAACTGGTCCAGCGAAACTTTCTCCGCTCGAATCTGTGGTGACAGACTCAGCTCATCGTAAGCATGCTTCAGTCGCGCTTCGGGCCAGTCCGCTTTCAGAAGTTTCATCATCATCTTTCGCCTTTGTGAGAAGCCTCGCTTTACCACCTTTTCAAACGAACCAGCCAATTCAGGCGGTAACAGCGGCGTTGGCCTCCGCACCAAAGTAACACAGGCAGAATCCACGTCAGGAACTGGAAAGAAACAGTCCGAAGGTATCTTGAACATGCCCCGAGCTTCGTAGGCGAACTGAACCAGGAGTGTGAGGACCCCGTACTCGTCCGTATCCTCGATTGCCACCAGCCTCCGAGCAACTTCCCATTGAAGCGTTACAGTCATCCGAGCTGGAGGAATCGTGCTTTGAACCAGCTCAACGATGATCGGGGACGCCACAGAGTAAGGCAGATTGGACACGACTTTCCATTCGGACCAATCCCGCTGGGTCTCGCGCACGTACCTCAGCGCATCCGCGGAAATCAATTCCAACCCAGGATGTTCCGGCCATCGATTCTTGAGCACTTCGACCAGCCGTCGGTCGAATTCAATCGCCAGGACACGCGCACCTTTCCCCAACAGAAGTTGTGTCAATGGCCCCAAGCCGGGTCCGATTTCCAAGACCCGATCACCCGGAGTTAGCTCTGCGGAAGCAAGGATCCGCGCGAGCTGATTCGCGTCATGGAGAAAGTTCTGACCCAGGGATTTCGTTAATTGAATCCCTTCGGTCGTCAGCAAATCCCGCATTTCTTTGAGCTTCATTTGTCCTTAATTCATACCGCTCTCCAGCTTCGAAAGTGGAGTTTCTTTTTCCCGTGTTCCCATTGCAGTCCGATTCAAAGCTGGGCAGCTCCGTAGCACGGAAAAGCGAATGCTCGGCAGAAAGTTTTTAGAAAACCGTCAGCTGTTGAGTCGTTGGGCTTAATCCTGCTTTCAAAAAAATCTTAGTATGCAAGCGAAGAATATTGAACAGAGTTTGGGGAACTCCGCGATCGCCAGAATGCGTCTCGCAGGGACTTTTACCTCGCACGTCGTAATGCCTGAATCCAGGGTGGACTTCCGCCACGCCTCGACCCACCTGAGCGAGAAGCGTCCGGGTTACTATTTGATCATGCTTCGGCATGAGATTCGGCATCGTTCACTGCGGGTCAAGCCAGCCCTTGCCGCCTGACTGGGCCAAGCAAGCCGGATCCGACAAAGATTCGGCAAGTGCTTCCGCGGCCTTGGCCAGTTGCACACGCGTCACGGTAAGCGGAGGGATAAGGCTGATCACGTTGGAATGTTCCCCCTCTGGCAGAACCAGAATCCCCTTTCGCAGCATCTCCTTCATCAATTTCAGGCTCAACGCAGTCCCAGCCTCCCCGTTTTTGGTCGTTAATTCGACCCCAGCCATCAAACCCAGGCACCGCGACTCCAATCGAATCCCCTTCCGGGATGGAAGCCGTGACAGTTCGTCGCCCAACCATCTCCCAAGTCGAGCGCTGCGCTCAGGGAGCTTGAGCCGTCTAATTTCTTTGATTTGTGCGAGCGCCATCGCACAGCCCACCGGATGGCCCAGGTAGGTGCTGGTGTGAATCGCCTCGCCGGTGGATTGCGGCCAGGCATGATCCATGATTTCGGCGGTGCCAACACATGCGGCAAGCGGAAAACCGCCTGTCAACGCCTTTCCCAAGCACACAATGTCCGGCATCGTCCCCGAGTGTTCGCAGGCAAACCACTTTCCGGTTCTCCCGAAGCCGGTGAAAACCTCATCCACGATCAGCAACGCCTTTGCTTCATCGCAAAGTTTTCGCAACATCGGGAGAAACTTCACAGGCGGTATGTTGACACCTCCCCTGCCCTGAACCGGCTCCACTAAGATGGCACCGATGCGTTTTGATCGGAGTAGCCGCTTGATTTGAACTTCGATGGGCGGCAAATCTTCGGAAGATCGCGGAAACGGGACAAAACACCCAAACCCCCCAAGCTGTTCGACAAAATGACCTCGAAAATGGGATCGATGGGTTACGTTCAACGCACCGTAGCCCAGCCCATGATAGGCACCATGAAAGGCAACGACCCCGGACCGACCCGTTGCGAGCATCCCCGTTTTCAAAGCCGCCTCGACTGCCTCAAAACCGGAGTTGCAAAAGAGTGTCTTCCCTGAGACAGCTCCCGCCCCGAAATCCCCCGACCAGCGTTCAAACGTCAGTCGGCTGAGTTCACGAGCCAATTCCGCCTTCAGCCGATGAGGATGCACGTCCCCCATCGCATGGAGCAGCTCCCCCATCTGTCGCTGCCCGGCAAGGACGACTCGCGGATTCGCGTGCCCCGCAGCGGCAACTCCAAACGCCGCTGTCAAATCCAGGTATCGCCGCCCTGCTTCGTCCCACACGTGAACTCCCTTGGCGCGCTTCCAGACAATCGGCCACGAACCATCCGGTTCAATAAACGTAACATTGCGTGACTCATACCTCCTCAGCAGGTCGAACACCTCGTTGACTGGCCTCTTCACAACGATTTAGACCCCACGCTCATCGGGCGGCCAGATGAACTTGTGCATTTGAAGCTGGAAGCGGACTGGTAATCGATCCGCGATGATGCGCTCCACCAGTTCGATGCGTGTGAGTGAATGTTGCCCTTCTGGAACTGGCTTGAGCGAAGAATCGCGCTGATGGTCACTCAACGGCGCCACCCATGAGAACAGCACCGGGCAGATGGCGGCGAGATTGTACTCCGTCAGAATCTGTTTCGCCCACTCATAGTCCTCAACCGTCCCGATCACGAATTTCACTTCATCGGTCTGCTTTAGATGCGGGACATTCTGCCATCGGTTCCGCGCCACCTCCCCGCTGCTCGGGCATTTCAAATCCATGATCCGCCGCACCCGTGAATCAACGGGAGCAATGTCATGCGCGCCGCTGGTCTCCAGCAACACCGTAAATCCTTGGTCGCAAAGGGATCGCATGAACGGCACCGCACTCTTCTGCAACAGAGGCTCCCCACCCGTAAGTTCGACAAGAGGCAGTCGAAACCTTGTTCCGGTCGTCGCGTACCCTGCTGCAAGCCGGGTCACTTCAGCATGTACTTCTTCGCTCCGCATTCGCTTGCCCTCTTTGAAGGCATAAGCCGAATCGCAGTAGGAGCATCGAAGATTACAGGCCGTGAGCCGGATGAAAACACAGGGCAATCCCGCGAATGTGCTCTCGCCCTGGAGGCTTAGATAGATTTCGTTGATGACGAGTGAGTCGGACATTCAGTCTGATCGTAGAACAGGGTCTTTCACCGCAAACTTGTCCTCATTTCTCGCCGGTGGAACCTGAGCCAATCGACTGAACTCAAATCAGCCGCCATTCCCGAAACACCGCGGCGAAACGGTTCACCAGCTCATCGTGGCACGTCATGCTTTCCCTGGAGACAACTTCTTTCGGCACTCCAACTTCCAGGCCTCGCGCCTTCATCAGAGCTGATATGTTGAGCGGAAACCACAGGCTGTCGATGATCGGTCCGAGCCATTTCATCCGCTCCGTGGCCAGGCCCGCCTTCTCCGGTGTCCCGGCATTGCAGGCTGAAAAGATTTCCACCATCAGCTCGGGAACCGCATTGGCCATTCCAGTGATCGCCCCTCGCGCCCCCAATCCAAGAGCCTCCGCCAATCTTGTATCGGCACCAGTGAAAACGACGAAACCTTTTTCACGTCCCAGCTTCACAACAGGTTCATGATACCCAAACTCATCACCACTCTGCTTGAAACCAACGACTGGCACACGGTCCGCCACGGCCGCCACCGTTTCCAACTCGATCCGCATCCCGACGCGTTCCGGAAAATTGTACAGAACGACCGGCAGTTCGGAGGCTTCCGCAGCCCGGACAAAAAACTCAACCAAATCGCTCTGGGCAACTTTGAAGAAACCTGGCGGCAGCACCGCCACAGCCCTGGCCCCGGCTTGTCGCGCGAAACGTCCCAGATCCTGCACCACCTTCGGTCTCACATCACTGATGTTTGCGACAACCGGCAATCCATCCGCGCAAGCCAGAGTCGTTTCCAAAACCTGCTGACGCATCTTCACCTCCAGCAGGGGAAATTCTCCTGTGCTTCCCAACGACATGAAGCCATGCACTCCAGCTTGCTTCAGGAACTTGAGGTTCGCTTCCAGCGCTGAAGTGAGTAATCGACCATCAGCGTCCGTCGGAGTCCACACGGCAGGAAAAATCCCAGCCAAAGCGCCGCTCATTGCATCAGTTTGTTTCACGTATGGGCGGTTTCTACATGGCTCGATGGTGAGGCGCAATCCTCATTCCCTTGCTCTCTTGAGTTCAGCGCGCGCCTTGGACATGCTCCCCTTCGTGATGACAATCCTGATCGGCACCAACCGGCCCGGCAGCACCACCTCCAAGGTTGCTGCCCAAGTCTCCGAACTTTATCACGCTCTCAACCACCCGCCGAAACTCCTCGATCTGGCGCAGTTGCCACCGGAAATTTTTGATCCGGCTTCCTACGACGCAAAACCGCGGAGCTTCACCCCTTTCGCCGAGGCTGTCCTGAAGTCCTCGGGGCTCGTCATCGTCCTGCCCGAATATAACGGCAGCATGCCCGGCGTGCTCAAATACTTCATCGACATGCTCAAGTTCCCCGAGAGTTTCGAGCGGAAGCCTGTTTGTTTCATCGGTTTGAGCGCCGGAATGTGGGGTGCCTTGCGCGCAGTGGAACATTTGCAGCTCATCTTTGGATATCGAAATGCCTATCTCTTTCCGGAACATGTCTTCCTGCCAAAGATCCACGAATTGCTCGACGAGTCAGGTCGGCTAAAGGACACCGCAATTGTTCAACGCCTGCGTAACCAGGCCGCTGGCTTCATTGAGTTCATCGAAGCTATGAAAACCACCAAAACAAACCCGCCGGCCTGATCTCCGGTTGAGTTACCGAACGGGAATTTACCCATGCATACTATCAACGTCGCCATCGTCGGCCTTGGCTTCATGGCCGCCACTCACATCAAAGCATACAGGAAAGTGCAAGGCGCCCGCATCGCCGCCCTTTGCAACCCAAGCGGACGCAACCTCGACGGCGACTTCTCGAAAGTCTTCGGGAATGTCGGCGACCAGCAACCGCTCAAACTCGACATGCGTGAAGTCAAAGCCTGCCGCGAGTTCTCAGAACTCCTCGCTGACGACAGCATCCATTTGATTGACATCTGCTCACCGACCAACACTCACCCGGAGATGGCCATCGCCGCGCTTCGAGCCGGCAAGCATGTTCTTTGCGAAAAACCAATGGCGCGAACTTCGCTCCTTGCGCGCGAAATGGCCGGCGTCGCCAGCGAATCCAGAAAGTTCCTCATGCCCGCCATGTGTGTCCGCTTCTGGCCGGAATACGTTTGGGCTCGTGAGGCGATCGTTTCAGGAAAGTATGGCAAAGTCTTGAGCGCCCGTTTCCGCCGCGTGGCTGAACCACCGGCATGGGGACAACGATTCTTCTTTGACGGCAGGCTTTCCGGCGGTGCATTGCTCGACCTTCACATTCATGACGCTGATTTCGTTCAGTACTGCTTCGGTCGTCCGAGCAGAGTTTTCGCGTCCGGTTACTCAAAATTCTCCGGCGCGATCGATCACGTCGTCGCGCAATATGAAGTTGCTTCCGGGGCTGTCGTCCACGCGGAAGGCAGTTGGGCCATGAGCCCTGGATTTGGGTTTAGTGCCGGTTTCACAATCAATTTCGAGAAAGCGACAGCAGACTTCGATCTTTCACGCGGTGGTGATGCCCTCAAACTTTTCCAGGATGGTCACTCTCCGCTGGTGATCAAGCCCGGCGGTGAAGACGGCTATGCACAGGAACTCGCACACATTCTCGACTGCATTCGCTCCGAGAAGGCTCCAAGCGTCGTCACGCCGGAGGACGGTGTCGGCGCCATAGAACTTTGTGAAGCGGAGGAGGCATCCATCCGGTCAGGGCAACCGGTGCAATTGGCATAGCAGCCTGTTTTGGAAATCAGACCCTTGAGGTCCGTGCATTGCCCCGATGGGCTTTCTCACAATTTGTTCAGCACACGAAGGCAGGAAACCGGTGGAGAATGCCGACCTCGCGCAGGCTCGGGAGCCCGGCCCCCACGAAATTCAGCTTCAGAGGATTGGAAACCTGAGGCTGAAGAATCCCCATGGTTCACGGAAATGGAACGGCTCGATCAAACAATTCGCATCGTGAAAGTTCCACTGAAACGCGTTGAACTCTGGCTGCGTCACACGGTAACCTGCTCGCGTTCTCTCAAACTTTAACGTCTCGCACACATGGCATACAGCTCCGAGCCGCTTCGTTCCGGCACCGATGATTCCATCGGCAAACCCGCCTTCGAACCATACATCTCCCCGCAGACTCAATTGCCTGAATTGACCGCGCGAGGAGTCATCGCAGGGACTCTCCTCGGTATGATCTTCGGAGCCTCTTCGCTTTACCTCGTCCTCAAAGTTGGCCTCACCGTAAGCGCTTCGATTCCCGTGGCGGTCATCTCAATCACGCTTTTCCGACTGCTTTCCAAGTGCGGGTTTCGCGACGCCACCATTCTTGAAAACAACATCGTCCAGACCGCCGGATCCGCTGGAGAGTCCATCGCGTTCGGCGTCGGTGTCACCATGCCGGCCATTTTGATCCTTGGGTTCGACCTTGAACTAGTCCGCGTGATGATGGTGGCCGTGCTCGGCGGACTTCTCGGAATCTTGATGATGATCCCGCTGCGCCGGGCGCTCATCGTCAAGGAACATGGCGTCCTCAAATACCCGGAAGGCACGGCTTGCGCCGCGGTTCTGGAAGCAGGTGCCTCGGTGGAATCAAAAGCTGCCGCTTCGTCCGCCGCTCGCCGGGGATCCGCGGCAGCGGCTGCGGCGGGATTAGGTCGGGCGATCAGTGCTCGCACCATCTTCATCGGTTTCGGCATCGGCCTCGCCTACAAAAGCGTCATGGTGGCGCTCAAGGGATGGAAGGAAGTCGCCGGTTACACTTTCAGCAAGGGATTCAAAGGAGCATCTGTGGCCACCGAAGTCTCTCCCGAACTGCTTGGCGTTGGTTACATCATCGGCCCGCGAATCGCCTCGATCATGTGCGCCGGAGGGGTTCTGGCCTACCTCGTCCTGATTCCGCTCATCAAATTCCTCGGAGATGCACTCGCGACTCCGCTTGCTCCCGGCACCATTCCCATCAATCAGATGTCGCCCGACAAGATTCGCAACGCCTACGTCCTTTACATCGGAGCCGGCGCCGTTGCGGCGGGAGGGATTTTCAGTTTGATCCATTCCCTGCCTACAATCCTTCATGGGCTGCGCGCAGGTTTGCGCGACTTCAACGCCGAACGCCGCGGCAGCCGCGAAGGCGCGCTCCGCACCGATCAGGACTTGTCGATGAAATTCGTCGGTGGCGGAATTCTTCTGCTGCTCGCGTGCATCGTCGCGGTGCCGGCTCTGCACATGAACTTGATCGGGGCACTGCTCATCGTCGTATTCGGATTCCTCTTTGTCACCGTGTCCTCGCGTCTCTGCGGTGAGATCGGTTCTTCGTCCAATCCCATCTCTGGCATGACGGTCGCGACACTTCTGCTGACGTGTTTGATCTTTCTTCTCGTTGGCTGGACCGGCGGCACCCACTACGTCACCGCGCTCTCCATTGGCGGCATCGTTTGCATCGCTGCGTCCAACGGAGGCACCACATCGCAAGATTTGAAGACAGGCTACCTGGTCGGAGGCACTCCGAAATATCAGCAGATTGCAATCCTCTGCGGAGCGCTCGCGTCCGCGCTCGTCCTCGGCTCGGTGCTTATGCGCCTGAACGACGCAGCGACCGTCTATGTCCCGGTTGCAAAAGTCGCTCCGGGGCTCAGAACGGATGCGACGAAACTTTCCACATCGGAAGGCCTGCGTGGCCCACAGGCCCAGTCCGATTCCAAGTCCTACAAAATCTGGCACAACACCGATGCCAGGCTTGCTCCGGAAGGAAAGTATCTCGTTGATGACACAGGAGCCGCAGTCTGGCTGGTCGATCCGGGAATCAACGGCAACTACGATGAGCGGCCTGACGGCTCGAAAGTCCAGAAATTCAAAGCTCCCAAGGCGACGCTCATGTCCTACATCATTCGCGGCATCCTTGATCAGCAACTTCCCTGGGCGCTTGTGCTGCTCGGCGTGATGATCGCGGTGACTCTCGAAATGTCGGGCATTCCCTCACTGGCTTTTGCAGTGGGAGTCTATCTTCCGCTCGCCTCCTCAGCTCCGATCTTTCTCGGAGGACTCGTTCGATGGCTTGTGGACCGTGCACAACGCAAGAAGCTCCAGCACTCCAAACTGACAGAGGAGCAATTGAGCGCGGAGGCTGACAAGAGTCCCGGCGTACTTCTGTCCTCCGGCTACATCGCCGGTGGTGCCATCGCGGGAATTCTCATCGCCTTCATGGGTGGATTTCTAACCAACCTGACGAACAACCTCGACCAATGGTCTGCCGCGAACAACCCCTTCTACTCTGAGGAAGCTTGGAACGGACTTCGCGGCGACGCGTTGAGCTTGATCCCTTTTGCAGCCCTCATCGTACTGCTGTATCTGGTCGGGCGGGAGAAGGTTCTCAAGGACACTCCTGCCAGCCATTAGCAATCGTCCCAATCACCCGGAACCAAGATGAAACCCCAAAAAGCCTCCATTGCCCACAACGACGATTCCGTCACCAAGACAATCCTCCCGGCGAGCATTGCATTGGAACTCCAATCGTGGACCGGATCAAATTCGTCCGGACGCCGCGACGGGCGATGCCCGGCGCTCTCCAATTCATGGTTCCTGGGCGCAGCTTCAGCGTGCCTCCTTGCAATGTCGGCCCTGACAGGTTGCACGTCTCCAGAATCCCGGTCACAACCCATTCGGGAATCCGCTTCCCAGCCACCCAAAACACAGCCAACCGCTCCACCCGCCGCCGCAACGCCTTCCCAGCAGCCCACGTCCACACCCGCTCCGCTCGTCAACGTGGACGCGAAGTTTCCACTCAACGAATGGAAACCTCTTTTCGATGGGACATCACTTTCCGGCTGGAAAGCCACCGAATTCGCCGGCCATGGGGAGGTGGAATTCAAGAAGGACTTGAAAGGCTCCCCGGCGATCGTCATCGAACAGGGTGCCGCGCTCTCGGGCATCACTTACACCAATGGAACCCCGAAGATGGATTACGAAGTATCCATCGAAGCCGCGAAGCTTCTCGGCGGTGATTTCTTCTGCGGACTCACGCTGCCGGTGGGCGAGTCGTTCTTCACCTTCGTGGTCGGAGGCTGGGGCGGGTCGGTCGTGGGCATTTCGAGCGTCGATAGCGCGGATGCGTCTTCGAACGAAACAACGAAGTTCATGAAGTTTGAGAATGATCAGTGGTATCGAATCCGCCTGCGCGTCACTCAAAAGAAAATCGAGGCATGGATCGATCAGGAGAAATTTGTGGATCTCGAAAGAGCCGACAAGAAGGTCAGCATGCGCCTCGGTGAAATCGAGGAGTCCATTCCCTTCGGCTACGCCACATGGCAGACCAGCGCGGCCATTCGTGATTTCAAACTTCGTCGCCTGCCGCCGTCCGACTCCAGGTGACACCTGCTCCGGCACGCCAACGCCAGCATGGATCAAGTGAACGAATCCGCCGCTTCCACCCATCAAACGGAAGTGCCTCAAATCACCGCCGAAGACCTCGCCGCCCTCCACCGGGCGAAACTGCTATTGGAAAATCCAGGTTTCGCCGCGAAACTCGCCGACCGCATTGGCGCTCCTTTGGAACGCGGCTTCGCCAGGCTTCCAAAGAACTGGACCGCCGCGATCCAGAAGGCTTCGCACGCCGCGCTCTGGCGCGCCCTGTCCGTAGCTGTCCGCTCGATGAACAAGAAGCCCAGAGACGAACACTCCGACCTCACGGACAAAGTCATGGTGGGTGTCACGGGCTGGATTGGGGGCGCTTTCGGACTCGCCGCCCTGGCAGTCGAACTCCCCGTCTCGACCACGATCATGCTTCGATCCATTGCGGATATTGCGCATGACGAAGGCCATGACGTTGCTGAGGTCAGCATCCGTTTATCCTGTCTGGAAGTCTTTGCTCTCGGAGGTCCGGCCAAATCCGACGACGCTTCCGAGAGCGGTTACTGGATTGTCCGTGCCGCGTTGAGCAAGGCGATCTCCGAAGCCGCCGCCTATGTCACTGAGCGCGGAATACTCGAAAAGACGGCCCCGGCAATGGTCCGCCTCGTCGCCACGATCGCGTCGCGATTCGGCGTCGTCATCTCTGAACAGGCTGCCGCAAAAGCGATCCCGATCATTGGCGCCGTCGCCGGCAGCACCATCAACGTGCTCTTCATGGATCACTTTCAAAACATGGCGCGCGGCCATTTCATAGTGAAGCGGCTCGAATCCAAATACGGCTCTCATGTCGTGATGGAGGCGTACAAAACGCTGGCTGTTCCTGTGAAGAATTTGCCGGAATCAACGCAACGAGTAAAATGAACCATGAAAGCACTGCTCAATGTAATCCTGTTGCTCGCCTTCGCCGGAGCGCTGGTTTGGTACTTCACCGAAGGCCGGAACAACCCGGAAGTCCGCGAAGCAGAGAAGGATCTCGTTTCAGGCGCCGCCAAGATGCGTGATGCCATCAAAGAATCACTCCCGGAATCCCTCAAATCCGAGGACGTGAAGGAACAACTCGCCCGCACGGGAAAAATCGTCCGACAGAAGGCGCGGAAAGCAGGCGGAGTTCTTGCCGATGCCACCGCCGACGCCCGGATCACTGCTGCGATCAAAGCCCGCTACCTCGCGGAACGGGATCTTTCCACATTTCAAATCTCAGTGAACACTACCGCTGGTGTCGTCACCCTCGCCGGTTTTGTCTCCTCCGAGGAAAAGCTCGCCAAGGCGATGAACCTGGCGCTGGAGATCGATGGAGTCAGCGAGGTCATCTCGACGTTGCAGGTGAAGGAAGGGCGGTGAGTTTTTTCTGACTATTGAGGCGCTGAAACGGGAATTGTCTGCACTGAGTCGGCAGGAACAGCGGCAGCTCATCGCCTACCTTGTGTCCCTTCAAAACGCATCGGACACCGCGTACAGGAAATCTCTGGCGCGCAAATTTGATGACCGTGATCCATTCCATTTCCCCACACTGGAAGAACTCGATAGGAAGCTTGGCCTGGAAAATTAGTTTTGGTGGCCTGCTTGATTTCCGCAAACTCACCGCGAAACGAAGCGGCTCTCAGACAACAAAAACCTCAACGGCAGGTGTGCCGCCTTGGTGATCCCCACTCGTGTCGTCTTCAGGACTGGCCCCGTCCGCTTCAGAAACTCTCGCAGCGCCTGGTTCTCCGCGATAAACAACGGCGAGTCTGCGTTGCGCAAGTCCACTCCATCAAGTTCCCGGTCAATCTTCATCGCCTGACAGAGCTTCGCGGGGCCGTTCGTCAATTCGTGATCACGCTTCACCGGCCGCCACTGGCGCATCAAGTCTTGGCCGAGCGCCGGTTCGATGGCTCGCATCAGAACCGCTTCCCCGACACCTTGAGGCTGGTAAACGGAATTCACACAATGGTGGTAACCGTAAATGAGATAGACATACGCCCTGCCCTGCTCGCCGAACATCGCGCGGTTTCGTTGCGTCTCGCCTCTGAAAGCATGACACGCCGGATCATCCGCAAGGTAAGCCTCCAACTCCACAATCGGCCCGCCACACATACCCTCGGGCGTGCGGCGCACAAGCCAATGCCCCAGCAAGCGCGGTGCGACCACATCTGCGCTCGGGGAGTAAAACGAGCGTGGCAATGGCTGAAGTTTGACCGGGAGGCGGGAATCCCATGATACGCCACGTTTCCTGTCGTTACTGCTCATTGTAATTTAATCAGTCACTAAGATCGGGCGATTGAGAGCTGTGATTCTCACAGCAGTCCCAGAGCCTTTGGCCTTCAAAGTTGGCTGACTTTCGTGGAAGCCGAAGGCTCTGGGACTGCGGCGAGAATCGCCGCTCTTCAGGGATCGTTGCTCTCGTCATCCATTCACCCCACTGCTTCGACCGCTCAATTCCATCATTGCTCCGCTGAAGTCATTTCCCCAATATCCGCCCCCTATGTCGAGACGTCAGTATCCGTTTCACCTCATCGAACCTAAATGGCAGGCGAAATGGGAGATGGAGCAAACTTTCCGAGCCTTCAATCCCGGCGAGTCCGTGCCGAACGGGCATCCTTTTGGCACACGCCATTCGCTGGCTGGCAAGAACCCGTCGGCCACTGAACTGCCGCCCAAATTCTACATCCTCGACATGTTCCCCTACCCGTCCGGCGCTGGATTGCACGTCGGCCATCCGGAGGGCTACACCGCTACGGATATTCTCTCACGCTACCGTCGTGCGTGCGGTTGCAACGTGCTTCATCCGATGGGTTGGGATTCATTCGGTCTGCCCGCCGAGCAGTACGCGGTGAAGACCGGCCAGCACCCGCGCAAGACAACCGATGAAAACATCGCCAACTTCACCCGCCAGATAAAATCGCTCGGCTTCAGCTACGACTGGTCGCGCGAAGTCGCCACCACCGATCCAGAATACTTTCGCTGGACGCAGTGGGTGTTCCTTCAGATTTACAACTCGTGGTTTAATCCCGAGACAAACCGCGCAGAGCCGATCAGCACGGTCAAGCATCCCACCGACTGCGATACAGACCAGAAGAAGCGCGCTTATCGCGATTCCAAACGCCTTGCCTTCGTCAGTGAAGCTCCGGTGAACTGGTGCCCCGAACTCGGCACCGTGCTCGCCAATGAAGAGGTCATTGACGGCAAGAGTGAAGTGGGAGGTTTCCCGGTCATCCGCAAGCCGATGCGTCAATGGATGCTTCGCATCACCGCTTTCGCCGAGCGCCTCCTCGCCGATCTCGACACGATTGACTGGAGCGAGTCGCTCAAGGAAATGCAGCGGAATTGGATTGGGAGGAGCGAGGGGGCGGGAGTAGATTTCCAAGTGGACGGTCACGCGGCGAAGATTCGCGTTTTCACTACGCGGCCCGACACACTTTTCGGTGCGACCTACATGGTGCTGTCGCCTGAATACAAGTTGGTTAAGGAACTCACCACACCAGGACAGGCGGCGGCGGTGAATAAGTATCAGGAGTTTGCCTCCGGCAGGAGCGACCTGGAACGCACCGAACTCGCGAAGGAAAAGACCGGCGTGTTCACCGGCGCGTACGCGATCAACCCAGTCAACGGCGAGAAGATCCCCATCTGGATTGCCGACTACGTTCTCGCGAGCTACGGCACCGGTGCAATCATGGCGGTGCCTGCACATGACACGCGCGACTTCGAGTTCGCACAGAAGTTCAACCTGCCCATCGTTCAAGTGGTCCAACCGCCTGATTCCAAGACCGATTGGCAAGGGTTCGTGGATGAAGGCACCTCGGTGAATTCAACTGGCCCGGAAATTTCCATCACCGGCCTCTCCACCACCGAAGCCAAAAAGAAAATCACCGCGTGGCTGGAGGAAAAGGGGCTCGGCAAGAAAACCATCAACTTCAAACTTCGCGACTGGCTCTTCAGCCGTCAGCGTTACTGGGGCGAGCCGTTCCCCATCATCTGGAAGCGCGACGCCGCTGGAAATCTCTACCACGAAGCGTTGCCTGAAAGCACGCTGCCCCTGCTCCCGCCCGCCCTCGACGATTACAAACCCACCGCCGACGGCCAGCCCCCGCTCGCCCGTGCGACGGATTGGGTGAATCTTCCAGACAGCTCGATACGCGAGACGAATACCATGCCTCAATGGGCCGGCAGTTGCTGGTATTACCTCCGCTACCTCGACGCGAAGAACGCTCAGTCGTTCGTCGGCAAGGAAGCGGAGAGCTATTGGATGGGCACTTCCGCAAGTCCAAAGTTCAAAGCTCAAAGTTCAAAGTCGGGCGACATCGCGACGGCAGCCAACTTTGAACTTGAAACATTGAACTTCGAACTAGGCAAAGCCACCCCCGGCGTCGATCTCTACGTCGGCGGCACCGAGCACGCCGTCCTACACCTTCTCTACGCGCGATTCTGGCACAAGGTGCTCCATGACCTCGGCCATGTCTCGACGCCAGAGCCATTTTTCAAGCTCGTCAATCAGGGCCTCATCCTCGGCGAGGACGGCCAGAAGATGTCCAAGTCTCGCGGCAACGTCGTGAACCCCGATGATGTTCTCAAGGAGTTCGGCGCGGACGCATTCCGACTTTACGAAATGTTCATGGGTCCGCTCCAGGATACCAAGCCTTGGAACACTCGCGGCGTCGAGGGAGTGTACCGTTTCCTCGGCCGCGTCTGGCGGCTCTTCGTGGATGAGAAAGCAGAAACGGCTTTCGAGCAGGCGGAAACTACCGCTCCCGCGCCGAACGCTGAATTGCTCGACATTCTGGTGTTGAACGGCGCGATCGCGGATGTTGCCGCCTCAGCCGCGCAGCTCAAGGCGCTTCATGCCTGCATCAAGAAAGTCACCGAAGATCTCGACGGAATGCGGTTCAACACCGCAATCTCCGCAATGATGGTTCTCGTGAACGAAGCCAACACCTGGCAGACCAGACCGCTGTCGGTGATGCGGCCTTTCCTGCAACTGCTCGCGCCGTTTGCCCCGCACGTGGCGGAAGAGCTTTGGTCGCGATTGCACTCCACGTTCGGACAGACCGCGCCATCGCTGACCTACGCGCCATGGCCAGCATTTGATCCGTCACTTCTCGTCGAGTCCGAGATCGAGATCCCCATCTCGGTCAATGGCAAGCTTCGCGACTTGATTCGTGTCGCAACCGATGCCGACAACGCGACTCTCGAAGCAGCCGCCCGCAGCGCGGAGAAGGTCAAACCCTACCTGGAAGGCAGGACCGTGAAGAAGGTCATCGTGGTTCCCAGGAAAATGGTAAACATTGTCGTCGCCTGACAATCCGCTTATGCTGCCCTCAATGTTAAATCTCACCAAACAAGAGCAGTTGGTCCTGGCGTTTGTGATCGCCCTGATCCTGACCGGCCTTGCGGTGAAGACTTACCGTAAAGCCCACCCCACATCTCAGAATCCGGAACATGCAGCCCATTAACTTCGACTCAGTCCTCGACACGATCCTCGAGCGCGACACCCGCTACCACCGTGAAGCGTATCTGTTCCTCCGGGGCGCGCTCGACTACGTCCAGAAGCCCATCGCCAAAGCTCGCAAGCTCGAAATGTGTCACATCACCGGTCAACAGTTGACCGAAGGCATTCGCGCGTTTGCGATAGATCAGTTCGGCCCCATGGCCATGATGGTGCTCAACGAATGGGGAGTCCATCGCTGCGAAGATTTTGGAGAACTCGTCTTCAACATGGTCGATCATGGGCTTCTGAGCAAAACCGACACGGACAGCCGGGACGATTTCAAGAACGGCTATGACTTCTTTGAAGCATTCCGGAAGCCTTTCATACCTCCAGGCAAGCTGAACTCCATGAAGGAACACGTTCCAGCTCCAAAGGCGGACGCGCAGCCGAACACCGACGCATGAACCAGGTTGTTCGAATCGGGAACAGGCTCCCTGCGGGCGATATTACCGTCCGCGAAAAGTAGCGAGTTCTTAAAAATGAACACGAGCGGGAGGATCTGACGTGCGGGTTGGTGACACTGGCATTTCCAACTGCTTCACGAACTCGCTCTCAGTTCTGATCCGATTCAACCAGATGTCCTGAGGGGATTCCTGGTTGAATTGAATACCGGTGCCTCAGATGTCTGAAGGCCAACTCGGCCTTTCTCTGGGGAACAGAACCGTGACCGCTCGATGCGAAGCTCGTCGTCATCGGTAGCGGCATCGATCAGAACTACCTCACAGCACAGACACGGCAAACCATGGATAGCATCGCCGACCTGGCAAAGCTCCATGACCTGCTCTCCGCGCACGGCTTCACACAGGCGGACACTGATGCGATTTTTTGCGGCAATTTCGTAGGCTTCTTCGGTAGCGTGTGGCTAGAATAGCCTACCATGATCGAGAGCCCTACCAATGTCCGTTACCGGATCATCGCTGTGAGCATGTTGATGGCGTTCATCCTCTATCTCGACCGCATTTGCCTCGGAGAGATCGTAAAGTCGGCGTCGTTCAAGGGGGAGCTGGCACTTTCCAAGGAAGAGATCGGAAGGGTTCTCGCCGCATTCTTTTTTACCTACGCGATTTTCCAGGTGCCCGCCGGCTGGGCGAGCGACCGCTGGGGTGCTCGCCGGATGCTGACCGGCTACATCATTCTATGGTCCTTGTTCACGGGCTTGACGGGCTTGATGAGTGGGTTCTGGGGTTTGATGCTGGCACGGCTCGGCTGCGGGATGGCGGAAGCCGGGGCGTATCCGACAAGTGGCGCGCTCATCCGGCGGTGGATTCCCATGGCTGGCCGCGGCAGGGCGAGCGCGCTGGTCGCCCTGGGCGGGCGCATGGGCGGCACACTTGCGCCCTTTATCACCGCGCTTCTCATCGTCGCGTTTGGCGACTGGAGGCCCGCGCTTTGGGTGGATGCCGGGGTCGGACTGATCATTGCGGCTATCTACTTTTGGATCGTCCGGGACCGTCCTTCCGAACATCCCGGGTGCAACGAGGCTGAGAAACAACTCATCGGCAGCCCGCCCGGCGAACCCTTGCCCGAGGCGCGTGAAATCCGGCCCATGCTCTGGGCGTTTTGCAGGTGTCGCAGCCTGTGGTTGAGCTCGCTCAGCCAGCTCCTGGTCAATCTGGGCTGGGCCTTTCTGATCACCTGGCTTCCCACGTATCTCGCCGAGGAAAAGCAGGTCGAAGCCGTCGCAGGTGGTCGGATGGTGTCACTGGTGTTGGCGTTCGGCATGGTCGGGCAACTTGCCGGCGGCTGGACCAGCGACTGGAGCGTGCGGCGCTTCGGGCTGCGCTGGGGCCGGGTCTTTTCGTTGAGTGCGCCACTGATGCTGGCCGGCAGCGCTTACGTCGCGTGCCTGGGCGTGGATTCGGCATGGGCCATCGTTGCGTGCTGCGCGGTGGTGGCGTTCGGCACCGACATGAACAACCCGGTTACGTGGGCGTTCATGCAGGACATTGGTGGCAAGAACACCGCCTCGGCCGCCGGCTGGAGCAATATGTGGGGGAATTTTGGCGCTTCCGCGAACGCCATGATGGTGCCGTGGCTCCTCAATTTCGGCGGCAGCGGAGAAGCAGGCCAGCGCCTCGTCTTCATCGCATGCGCCGGAGCGCTCTTCCTCGCGGGACTCACCGTGCTGGGAATGGATGCCACAAAACCCATCGCGGTGAAAACCAGGGCGACATGAAGTTCTGGGGAGCACGCCCAGTCCCGTTGCGGCGGTCAACCGGGGAAATTCTCAAGATCAATTTGAAGACAGGCTCCAAGATTGTTCCCGGTCATTTGCTGATGCCGCGAGCGGGTGTCGCAGTGGGCGCTGCGACCTGACTGCGCAGCCAGGCGAGGAGGTTCGCCACGTCAACGGGGGAGAGTCCTTCGGCAAAGGAAGGCATCAAAGAAGTCGCGAGACGGCGCACGCCGGTCACGTCTTTGCGCAGCAACACCTGCTCGACGCCGTTGGGCAACGCCAGCGTCAGGCTGGTCGCTCCGTCGTCCTTCAAGACGCCAGTGACAGCAATGCCATCGGTCGTTTGCACAAGCGTCGTTTCGTAGCCGGGGCGGGTGCGTTCGTTTGGCATCAGGATGTCCTTGAGCAACGCCTCTTCGCCCAGGCCGGTCTGACCAAGCAAATCCGGGCCGACTTCGTGGCCTTCCTGTCCAATGCGATGACAGATCGCGCACGCCTGAATGAACAACTCGTGGCCGCGTTTGACATCGCGAGGACCGGCGAGTGCGGTGACGAATTTGCCGTACGTCTCATCGGTAATCGTTTCCACGATCGGCAATTGGCTGGCGGGTAGTTGGACTTCGTCGTTTGAGACGGTGCCAACGAACGTGTCCTCGAGGGCGCGAGCGCCCTGTCGGACCTCGGAATTCGGACTGGCGGCGAGCGAAGCGAGAATCTTGCGGGCCGCGCCATCGCCAAGAGGCTTGCGTGGCGCATTCTTGCGACCTTTGGCCAGCCCGCCAAGGACGGCTGCCTGGATTTCGGGTTTTGCCAGCACCACGAGGGAGAGCGCGCGGGCAAGGCTGGGTTCATCACGGCGAACGGCGATGGTTTGTGCGAGTGCCGGAAGAAACGCGGCCGAGCCCCCCGGCTCGCGGATGAGTTCAGCCAGCATCTCCACACCGCGTTCGTGCAAGGAGGACAACACCGCCACGTCCATCCAACGCACGTCCAGTTTTTCCCGGACGAAGCGCGCGAGCATCGCGAAGGCGCGCGGATCTCGGGATTCACCAAGGCTGAGGGCAAACTGGATTTGCGCCCGCGGACTGGTCTCGATCGTTGCGGCGGCGATTGCCACGTCCAGGACATGGCCCTCGACAAGGAGGGTGGAATGAAGTTTGAGGGCAAGGAGATGGAATGAATTTGGTGGCGCGCCGCTGTGGACTCTGATTGGATTGGCGCATGTCCATCGCGCATGCGGATCAAATGTTGGCAGGATTGCCCG
>SXMN01000215.1 GCA_005777315.1 Verrucomicrobiales bacterium | reverse complement strand
GACGACCGATGCCGGGTCCGCACTCCCAGGAGCATCTGGGTTCTGGGCATGTTCCGGCGTCTGGCCACCAGCATTGCCATGGACTGGCGTCAACGACAGCCCAACCCCAAATACAAAACCATCACCGACTTCCACGCTGACATGGGGGAAAACAATCTCGCCAAAGCCATGCGCTTCGTCTCTCGCAAGCGTCCCTCCCTTTGAATCCCCTTCATGCATACGCGCTGCCGCCTCCCACACCTTGGCCGTCTGATCTTGACTTCCGGTGACAATTCGCTGGCCGTCCGGGGAAAAGACGGCTGAGTGAATCGAAGCGCTGTGCCCCCTGAGCGTAAGCAGTTCCCGACCTGTAGCCGCCTCCCACACCTTGGCCGTCTGATCTTGACTGCCAGTGACGATCCGCTGGCCGTCCGGAGAAAAGGCCGCTGACCAAACCGGAGCACTGTGTCCGTTGAGCGTAAACAATTCTCGACCGCCGGTCGCTTCCCACACCTTGGCTGTCCGATCCTCACTGCCGGTGACGATCCGCTGGCTGTCCGGGGAAAAGGCCACTGACCAAACCGGATTGATGTGGCCCTTGAGCGTGAGCAATTCCTGGCCGCTGGAGGCCTCCCACACCTTGGCTGTCTTATCCTCACTACCGGTGACAATTCGCTGACTGTCCGGAGAAAAAGCGATTGACCTAATCTCACGGCTGTGCCTCTTGAGGGTGCGCAGTTCTCCGCTGCTGGACACCTCCCACAGCTTGGCCGTCTGATCCCAACTACCGGTGACAATCCGCTGGCCGTCTCGGGAGAAGGCCACAGACCAGATCGCACCGCTGTGCCCCTTGAGCGTGAGCAATTCCTGACCGTTGGCCGACTCCCACACCTTGGCCGTCTGATCTTGACTGCCGGTGACAATCCGCTGGCTGTTCAGCGAAAAGGCCACGGACCAAATCGGACTGATGTGCCCTTTGAGCGTGAGCAACTCCCGACCGTTGGCCGCGTCCCACACCTTGGCTGTCTTATCCTCACTGCCGGTGACGATCCACTGGCCGTCCGGGGAAAAGGCCACAGACCAGATCGCACCGCTGTGCCCCTTGAGCGTGAGCAATTCCTGACCGTTGGCCGCCTCCCACACCTTGGCCGTCTTATCCTCACTTCCGGTGACGATTCGCTCGCCGTCGGGAGAAAAGGACACTGACCTAATCTCAGCGCTGTGCCCCTTGAGCGTGCGCAGTTCCCTGCCGCTGGCCACCTCCCACAGCTTGGCCGTCTGATCCCAACTACCGGTGACCATGCGCTGGCCGTCCGGAGAAAAGGCCACAGATCCAATCGGAGCATTGTGCCCTTTGAGTGTGAGCAATTCCTGACTGCTGGCCGCCTCCCACACCTTGGCCGTCTTATCCTCACTTCCGGTGACGATTCGCTCGCCGTCGGGAGAAAAGGACACTGACCTAATCTCAGCGCTGTGCCCCTTGAGCGTGCGCAGTTCCCTGCCGCTGGCTGCATCCCACACCTTGGCCATCTGATCCTCACTGCCGGTGACAATCCGCTGGCCGTCGGGAGAAAAGGACACTGACCAAACTGGAGCGCTGTGTCCTCGGAGTGTGCTCAGAGCCAGGTGACTTTGCCTCTGCCAATAGTACCATTCAAAACCACGGCCCGGAGACTTCTCCGTCTCTTCCAGCAGTTGGCGCAGACGACCGATGTTGTTTTGATCCCAGGCTTGTTGGGCCAGATTCATGTTGGCGGCGTAGAGACTTTGGCGAGCGGTGAATTCCCCCGCCTCGGCGCGTTTGCGTTCTATCGCTTCTGCCCGCCGGGATGTATTGATGCGAAACGCCGCAATCGGCGAGCCGATGGCGACGGCGAGCAGCAGGAGAAGTGTCGCCGCGCTCAGGCTTGCGACCACCGGATTGCGCCGGCACCAGCGCCAGGCACGCTCGGCCTGGGTCACACGCCGCGCGTGGATGGGCTGATCGGCGAGGAAGCGGCTCAGTTCGTCCGCGAGTTCCTGGGCGGTGGCGTAGCGTTTGGCCGGTTCTTTCTCCAGGCACTTTAGGCAAATTGTTTCCAAGTCGGCGGGCAGCGTGCGGTTGAACAAGCGCGGCAACACGGGATCGCTCTCCTGCACCAGTCGCAGCGTCTCCAGCACCGTCGCCGCCTGGAACGGCGGGCGGCCTGTGATCAGTTCGTAAAGCAGCGCGCCCAAGCCATACACGTCGCTCCACGGGCCGACGCCGCCTTTTGTAGCAGTCGAGGTCGCGAGGCTCTCATCAATTTCGGATTTCGATTCGTGAGCTTTCTGGGCCGGAGCGCGGAATTCATTCCGCGCGGAACCGTCCGGCGAGACACGCGGAATGAATTCCGCGCTCCGGTGGCCGCACTGCTCCGGCGGCATGTAACTCGGCGATCCCATCGGCGCGCCGCTCTGCGTCAGTTGCGAATCGTCCGTGACCACGCGCGCCAGGCCGAAGTCCAGCACGCGCGGCTCCTGGTCAGGCGTCAGGAGCACGTTGGCCGGCTTGATGTCCCGGTGCAGCACGCCTTGCTCGTGCGCATAGTGGATGGCCTGTGCCACCTTCGCCGCGATTTGCGCGGCATCCTTTGGCGCAAACGGCCGCGTGCGGGCCAGCTCGGCGAGGTTCGCGCCCGGCACATAATCCATCGAGAAGTAATGCTGCCCGTTCTCCTCGCCGATGTCGTGGATGGTGACGATGTTCGGATGCTGCAGCTTGGCCGCCGTCTTCGCCTCGCGCCGGAAGCGCTCGACATCGTGAGTGGTGGCGAGCACACCCGAGCGGATCAGCTTCACCGCGACGATGGCGTCCAGCCCGGTGTGCCGGGCTTTATAGACGACGCCCATTCCGCCACGGGCGATCTCTTCGAGCAGTTCATACTTGCCGAGCTTGCGCGGCGCTCCGATCGGCAGCGCGGAGCCTTCGGGGATGACGATGTGGAGGGTGGCATTGGGGTCGGAGTCGGAGGCGCTGTTGCCAGCATTCGCTCCCGTGGGAAAGCCGCCCGCGACAAGGCAGCGAGGGCAAAGGCCGGCGGGCGCGTCAGCCGGCACGGTTTGGCCGCATTTTGGGCAGGTCGAGAGGGTGTCGCTCATGTGGATCCCTTGTGCGTGGACGAGTCAGACGGTTGCGCCGGCGGGATGGACATTTGCGGAGCCATCGTGGCGTCAACGCCGGAGGTGCATGGGAGGGACATTGGCGCGAATGAGCGGCCCTCCGGGCTGGGGATGACGATCCGATGGTTGCATTTCGGGCACAGAATCTCGCGCCCGACATGGCGGTCACTGCAACGCAGGCGTTGAGAACAGTTCGGGCAGGCAAATTTGAAATCACTCATGGCACTTCAAGCTTTTCTACAGAGTGCTATTGCGTTTGTGGCCGAAGGTTGCAGAAATTATTAAAAAACTTTCTGCTACCGTTCCGCTGATTGCCTGATCCTGATCCTAATCCGCAGCCTCCGGGCAGGGTTTCAGCGTTGCAGGACTGGACAGGAGTTAGATGGCGGATCGGATTACGATCAAGCTTACGAGGCTTTTTTCAAAACTATTCCTTGAGATGATTTTGCCACCGATCATTTTGCCTTTTTGAGTCGGGGTTAAGCGCAAGCAAGGGCCAGGACGGGAAAAGGCAAAATCATTGAGGGCAGAATCATCTTGAGTTTCGCCGCCGGCCCATTCGTTTTGAGAGAGGCTCATACGATCAAGATTACGAATAAGATTTCCGACAGGGGGCAGCTCCCGCTGTTTTCAAGACGCCAGCACTCGGAAGAGATGCTGCAACTCCTCCTGGACTTCCCGCGCCGTGCCAACGGTCTGGGCCACTTCATCACGCAGAAGTTCACAATAGCGCCGCCGCAACCGCCGCACCCACGATTTCACGGTCGATTCGGTCACGCTGAACTGCCGGGCGAGCGCGGCGTAACCTTCAAGATTTGGCTCGCCCACCAGCGCTCCACGGAGTGCCTGGAAGCGGGCTCCGGCCGCCGAACCGGCCCCACTCTCCATCCCGGCCCTTTCGCCATTTGCTGAGTCGAGAACGCCACCCGCATCGTTCCGCTGTTCAGCCTCGAGCCGGGCGAGCACGCGTTCCAGCAGCGTCATGGCCCAGCGCCGTTCAAAGATTTTATCCGCGCGGGACGTGTCGGCGGGCTCGATCCTGTAGCGTTCCTCCGCTTCGAGCGCGTCGAGCTGAATAAGCTCGAGGTTCCCGCCACGCTTGAGGCGCCGGGATTTCTGCCAGTCGTTGGCCAGGAAATTTTGGAGACCGCCAAGGAGAAAGCTGCGAAAACGCCCCCTGGCGGGATCAGCCCGCGCAATCCAGTTGCTGCGAAGGAGGTGGTGAAAAAAATCCTGGGTCAGATCCTGCGCTTCTTCCGGTCCGCGTCCCGTGCGTCGGATATACGCGTAAAGAGGGTACCAGTAAGCGCGGCATAGCTGTTCCAGGGCTTCGAGCGCAACGGTGGATTCCTCATTGCCTGTGGCGAGAATGAGGCTCCAGTGGGTCGTGGCAAAATAACCTTCCCGTGGCGCGGCAGGCCCGGATGTGCTGCGGGGAGGCATTAAACATTCATGATCATCTTCGGTCGGAATGGCGAGTCGAAACTAAGGGCTCGCGCAAAAACAACTTTGGAGATTTGTGTGGATGTACCCTCACCCCGCCCCTCTCCCATCTGATGGGAGAGGGAGAGGCGTCGTCCGCTGGTCGGGGTTTTCGCACGCGTCGGCATGGCGAGCGACGGCCTGAGTCGTTCCCTCTCCCGTCGGACGGGAGAGGGGCAGGGTGAGGGTTGCTTTGTTAGAATTACGCCTCGCGTCCGGAATTTGTTTTTGCGCGAGCCCTAAGTCGAGGTCTCAAGCCAAGCGTCAACGTCCGAGCTTTTCCCGGGCGAGTTCCTTGAGCAAAAATTTGCGCCGTCCGGTGAGTTGATCCCGGAAGGATTGCATGTCCGCCTTGAGCTGGGCGGCTCCATCGCGCGGGTTCTGCCCTGATGTCTTGGCTCGGAATTGAGTCTCAACCAGAAGTTTTTGCTCCATCGTGTTGATGACTGGAAGAAATTTCTCCTCTGTAAAGACGGTTTCGCACAGTTCGCTCAAACGCGCGAGGAAGCGTTTGCGAAATTCCGGGTTGGCCAGGAGCGGCCCGGAGAAATAACCCGGTGGCCGCCACCAACTGGCTCCGCCCCACGGGCCTTCAAAGAAACGGCCCAGGCGGTCCACGGGTGAACGGTCATTGTTCATGCCGTAAGCGAGGGGCATCTCATACCAGTTGTACGGCAATGCGGCTCCATCGTAGTCACCCCATGTTTTATCCTCGTCCCAAGGAATGATGAACCATTTGCCGGTTTTCCCGGTGTCGTGATACGTGTAGTAGTTGTTGAAGAACCCGTCCCAGTTCTGAATGCACATGTTGACCGCGAAGTAGCTGGCAAATTCTTCGACCGCGAAATTCTTCTGGATGGATTCCCATTGCGCCGCGGCGCTGCCCTTGCCGAGCCCGTTGATCAAGGCCACCACATCCGAATGTCCTGTGGAAGGATTGGTCTTCTTCTCGTGCTTCGAGATCACATCGTTGCCATACCACAGGAGCTTGTAGAGGTTTCCAGTATCGTCTTTGAAATGCTTTTTCAGGAAGGACTTGTTGGGTTGCTCCACCAGCAGGTGATAACCGCGGTACCGGCCATCCATATAAAGGCGGATGTGTTCCGATTGCTCCGCCGGCACGCCTGCCATGCGGTAAAGTTCGTAGGCCAGCGGCTCCGAGAGTATCCAGCGCGGCGAACCTTCATTGATGACATTGATGGTTGTCATGCCGTTCAACGGTTCACTCTTGTGGAAGTGGACCTTGAATCCGCCCTTGCGCGGGGTCCATCGGACATGGTCGAACACCTGTACTTCGCCGCCTCTTGGGGGAATCACGACAATGGCGGAATTGCCCCTCGCCTCGCCAGCACGAGGCGGCGCTCCGAAACGACCGGGGCCCGTGTTGCGGGGCCGGGTTCCGCGTGCATCACCCGCCCCTGTTTGGATCACGTGGATGAACGGAATCAAAGCATCATTGTTGTTGGTGAAAGTTGAGAGGGTGAGCGTGGGTTTGGGTTCGTTCTCGCCCGGAAAAAATCGTTGCGTTCCGGCGGCGTCCAGGGCCTTGAATCGGACGCGCACGAGGCGGTTCCCGGGTGCGCCGGAGAAGCTGGTTTCGTAGTTGCCTTCTTTCTGATCCCCCGTGACGCGATTCATTTGCAGTTCCTGTTCACCTCCGTCGAATCCCGGCCCGACCACGCGAAAAAGCGCGGTGACAGACTGGACACCATCAGTGTCAGCGACCTTTGCTTTGATCGAAACGCTTTGCGAAGCGCCCGGTTTTGAAGGGTTGAACTCGATCGAGGAAACGATGGGAGGCAGATTGGTTGAAAACGAATCGTTCTGTCGCCCTGGACTGCCAGTGGCCCGCTTCGTTGCTGGAAGCACGGAACCGCCCCAGTTTTCCGGAAGCGTGCCCGGACTTGCGGGTGAGATTCGTTCCAGTGAAGCCGAGTAACCATCCGGGCCTCGCGGCCATCGGTCACTGTCGGTAAAATGAACCGAATCTATCAATTGTTTTTGAGCATTCACCAGTTCGAGTTCCTCGCCGGAATGACTGAGCCTGCCTGTGAAGTTTCCGAGCATCGGAAGTTCCCTGCCATAGCGGGCGGCGAAATCGTTGGCACTCCGCGCCACCACTAGAAATGTGCCTGGATTGAGGATGGTGTTTGCAGGAAAAGCAAACTTGATCCCCTTGGTGAAGGACCATCCCGAGATGTTGACACTTTGCCTGCCGTGATTGTGCAGCTCGACATACTGGAGGTTGTCGAAGTCGTCCGGCGGGTGGTACATGATTTCGTTGATGACCACATTCCGATCGGTGGCGCAAACCATCAATCCACTCAAGAGCAGTACGAACAGGTATTTCATATCCTCAATAAATCCGGTGAACGACGGTTCAAGCTTTGACACCGTGCAAAGGTAAAAGTTTCACAACTCGTGCTTTCCAGCGCTCAATCTAGTTCCTCTACCAACATTCGATGAACTCACACATTGCCGACACCGGCTTAACCACCTTTGAGAAGACGGCTACGCCATCCGAGGTCCGTGCGAACTCGTTGCTCGATTTCTCCAGACTTGTCGTGGGAATGAAAAGCTGGCGGGGCATCAAGACCATGAGTGGCGCGATGCACCCGCACCACGCGCAAGTCGAAGCCATCGATAGTTTGGAGATCTCTGCTTGCACACCCTGCCGCCCTTACTGGTCGAAAGACTCTTCGAGATGAGACTGGCTTGGCTATGTTGACCCTCGGCGCTGGAAGCGCCCCGGTCAACGGGCGCAAATCGGTAGAGTTCAATCTATCGTGGTTTCAATTTCGTCCTCTGTTTCTCCAGTTCATCTCCCAAATCTTCCTGATAAAAGTAAGCGTCTCTCCCACCACCGGCATCCCAACTGTGGATGAAGAGCATCTTCTCGAAGCGCATCCAGCTTGCGGAACCATCCGCGCGCAACTGGTTGCCGCCCACGGGAACCTTGCCGCTTGCACCGGCGCGATGCTGTGGCATGTCCTTGAAGGCGCTGTCCCTGCCACCGCCCCACCTGCCATCGATTTTCATCAAGGCATCCGCGGCAAGCACCCAGCCGGGTTGGGCCTGAGACAGTTTGACGGGGCTCCGTGATTTGAACTGACCGGCTGGATTGATCCAGGTTTGAATGCCACCAAAGTACTGGTATCCGATTATCCACTGGTCGAACTCACGCTCGAATTGCGGAAAAGTAGGGCGATTGGGGCAGCTCCAGATGCTGGAGGTCCGGTTGCTGACGGTCAGGCCGAGCTGCTGAACGGCGCGTTCTTCCGGTGGGTTCAGCGCAATCTGGACAGAGGCGGCGCGCGCTTCGACCACCTTGTCGTTGTTGTCATCCGCGTAGATCGTCATGCCAATGCCGATCTGGCGAAGGTTGTTGAGGCACTTCGCGCGCTTGCCGTTTTCTTTGGCCCGGCTCAACGCAGGCAACAACATCCCCGCGAGAATGGCGATGATGGCAATGACCACGAGGAGTTCGATGAGGGTGAACGCTGAAGACCGGAAGGCCGATTGGCAGCGAAGGATGAATGAGTGCATGGCAATGCGAAGATTGTGAGGCTGTTCTAGGCTTTGAAGAAACTGAAGCAAGCAGTATGTGCGGCCTGCTTTGATAACACGGAAGATCTTCACTCATGAATCGGAGTATGCCCTCAGCAATTTCCTGTATCGGGGCTTCGGATTGCGTTCGGAGGAAGGCAGCGTTGGCCCTCCGGTTTCCATTCGATGCTACTGTCGAAACGTAGCCCCGTCTCTGCGCCGTCTCGTCAGATGCCTTTGTTGGTTTGCCAACGAGTTCTCCGGTCCGTATAGATCATTTCACGTTCCGTGTGTGCCTGCCGTTCCTCCGATGGGAAACGGCGGTGTTCTGATGGGAAAACAATGTTTGGTTCACGTAAAAATAAGGAAGAGAACCGGTATTATCTTCTGCCCGGGATGGGCAGATCAAACCGTGAGTTTCACCGGAAGACGGTCTGGTGGGCGGTGCTCGTGGGGCTGATCATATCAGTCCTCGTGGGAACACTTCTGTATTTTACGAACCGGTATTAATTCTTGATCGAGGCATTCTCAGAGTCCGCTGCGGCCTTTAGTCCAACCTGGCGAAGCAAATCACTCCGCGTTTCGCGCAAACTATTGTTCCCAGGTTGCGCCTCGATCTGGTCGGATAACACGGCCAGAGCGTCGTACCAAACCCCTGCTTCCGCATAAACTCCAGCGAGGGACTTGGGAGCGGCCTTGGAGACTTTTTCCTTCAAATCAGCGGCGGGCTCGATTCGTTTGATCACACCGCTGGCCACCAGATCGTTGGAGCGATTGTTCGGATCGGTGACCAATGCAACCACCCACTGGTACTCTACTCCAGGAGTCAGTTTCGCCCCGTGTTCCGACAATTTCAGGCGCTGAATGCCCGCTTTTGTGGAGCGATCAACCTGAACCTGGACGATCGGCTTGATTTTGTTTTCCTGGATCAAGGTCAGCTCAAATTTTGCGTCCGCGGGTTTGGATTGGAACCAGAAGAGCGACGGCTGTTCCTGAGTGGTGACGCCGATTTCGTCGGGGGCAAGTACGTCAAGAGTGATCGCGGTATCGCCCGTGCCGCGTGAGCCCCCGGTAACACGGACTGAGGCAGCACCTGAAGTTGCTGGGCGAAACTTCACCACGGCAGGTGCGGCAGCATCAGCGGCGAAACACACTTCACTCCCTGAGCGGCATGACAAGAGCATGGCCGCGAGCAAAATGAATCTTGTATGATGGTTGAACGCGGTTTTCAAATCGGCCTCCTGAGTCACATTGGTTGTTGCAGAGAACTGCTTCAGGTTATCTGCCGCGATTTTTGCGTAAAGTTAAATTCTCATTTGACTACGTCCTTGCACGAACCAGCGCGCTCTCGGACAGTCCCGTTCGGTTCTCTCGTCAGGATATGGAGGTCGCACTCGTGCCGGAAGGTTCGGATTTTTCGTCGAGTATGTGGAAGACCGGAACTTTGTTTGCCTTGCCTTTGACTTCGAGCAACCCAATTTCATTGGATACGAACTTGCCGTCCAGAAGTTCGTGAGTCGGCGCGCCAATCAGGATGCGACAGCGAATCGGCAACAAGTCTGGATCCGCCAAAGACTTGTCGTAGCTTTCAAGCCGTGACGCCGTGTTGACCACATCACCAATGACCGCATACTCAAACCTGTCATCACTGCCGACGCTTCCTGCGGCCACTTCTCCGGTATATATCCCCGCGCGCATGCTTACAGAAGGAAGCCCCGCCTGTTTCCACTCGTGGCTGATTTCGACCAGACGCCGCCCCAATGCCAGAGCACATTTGACGGCTGCAGTGGCGTCGTTCGCCTGTTGCGCCCGCGTTGTGTGAGGAACGGGCACTCCAAAGAGCGCCAGAATGCCATCGCCGGTGAATTGCTTTAACACTCCTCCGTGGTTTTGAATCACCTGGGCCATGGCACCGAGGTAGCCGTTCAACCAGATATACAACCGGGCGGGTTCCATTTTCTCCGAAAGAGTGCTGAAGCCCTTCAAATCCGTGAAGAGAACCGTGACCACCAGTTTTTGGGCGAGCGGACGATGGCCATCCAGAAAGGAATCCCGATTCTCCCAGATGGATTCGGCAATCTCCTTGGAGACGTGACGTGAATACAGTTTCATCAAGACGCTCCGCATCGATCGCTCGTGGTATGAAACGTACGAAGTGACGAGCAAAGCCGCCGGCGCATAAGCCACTGCCGGGGCCGCCAGCGGTATCCACCACCCATACGAGAAGGCGAGCCACGCAATTCCACCAATGGCCAGCAAACAGGCTGCGCTCTCGGGACCAAACCGCCATGGTGAACGCACCCGATAACCGATGGTGCCTCCGATGAGACACCAAACAAACACCCAGGCATCCTCGATCCAATCATTCCAAAACCGCAATGGTTTCTCACCTGCCAAGGCGTGACGAAGCAGTTGGTTAATGGTGAGCGCCTGCACTTCGACTCCTAGATGGTTTCGGCGAAATGGGGTCACTCGCTCATCCAGAACACTGGGAGTGTTCATCCCGATCAGGATGATCTTTTCGCGGAAACTTCCTGGTGGGATGCGGCCAGAAAGAACTTCGCTGATCGAATATCGCACGAACCGATCCGGACACTTGAAGTCGAGCAGTATCTGGAACTCCCCAGTGGCGGTTTGAACATACGCGCCATCGTTGGGTTCGATCGGCCGCAGTCGTGCCTTGCCAAGCCGGAACGACTTCGGATCTGTCGGGTCAGGCTCCGGTACGATCCCCTTTTGTTGCAAGTAGAGGGCCGCCAGGCGGAACGGGAACGAATCGAAATTCTCACCTCCAGACGAATTAACAAATAACGCACTGCGGCGTACTTTTGGGGTCGCACTATCGACTTCCTCATCCATGACGAAGTTGTCGTTAAATGCGACGCGTTCGGAGTTGGATTTCAATATCGCGGGCGCGGCAATGGGGGCGCTCAGGCGATCACCACGAGTGAAGATCGCCACGATGTTGGAGTAAGATTGCAAAACCTGGTTGAACTCATGGATTCCGACACCGAGCTTGGGAACTGGCATGTCCCGCCAGATGTCCAACCCGATGACTGCCGGGTGTTCAGCTTCGAGAGTTCGGAGCAACTCAGCCAGTTTGGTGTCAGAGATCGGATAATCGAGTGACGGGCTGTGGATGTCCGCCTCTGTCATTTCCACAATAACGATGGGATCGCTGGTAGCAGCCTTGGGCTGCTGTCGGATAAAAAAATCGTATGCGCGAAATTCCAGAAACTGGAGCAGGCCCAGGTGGCGCACGATTAGAGTGCCGCAAAAAACCAGGAGCACGATCAGCAGGCTGACATCGCGGGCCGATGGTTTCCATTTGCCAACCCACTTCGCGACGGGAGAGCCGGCACTCATGCGTTCAGAGCCAATTACCGATGATCAGGTAGGGCGACCAGTAGCACGGATGGCGGTAACGGCGGTCACCGAGGAGTTTGATTTGAGCGGCCTGCAAAGCCCGCGCTTTGGTAACAGGGGGTGACTGGCGTAATTGATTGTAAACCTCGGTGATCAGCGCAGATGTCGATTGGTCGTTGACGAACCACAGGGTTGCCAGGGCGCTGCGAGCGCCAGCCTTGACCGCGACTCCCGCGAGTCCGAGCGCTGCCCGGTCATCGCCGGCGGCGGTCTGGCATGCGCTTAACACCAGCATTTCCACAGGTTGGCCTCGATACTGGCTGGGCCGGATCAATGCCTCCAGTTCGTTCAAGGTCAGTTTACTGTCGAACGTCAGAACGAATGTCTTCCGCACATCACGATCAAACTGACCGTGCGAGGCGATGTGAACGATCGAGTACTGGTCGTCTGCCAGTTTACGCTTCAGTTCCGCCAGGGTGAAGCCTTCGTTCAAGAGGGTTTCGCTTTGCTTCGACGGGTCGATGTTTTGCAGCTCACCCGCCACGAAATTTAACGGAGCAAAGCCCTGCACCGGCTTCGAAAGTCCATTGAGAAGAAGGCGCGTTTTGCCCTTCTCAATGGGCCGTGGTTCGACAAGGGAGAGCCCGGGCGCAACGGCCACCGCCAGATCCTGGATGAGAAACCGTTCTCCATCGTGAAGGCTGGCGAAGGGAATGGTCCTGAGTCCGCCATCCGGGACGAACACCAGGGTACTGACGCTGTTTTCACGCAGCAATTCCCGGATCGGACGGATGAGCCAGTCATAGAGCTGCTGCGCCTGCGCGAGGTAGCCGTAGGTGGTGCGTGTTTCGAGGTTGCGACGGAAATCCCTGACCTGGGCTGTGAGCGCCTGGGCTCCGACATCCACTGTGAACCTTTTCAGGCCTGAGTTCAGGGCGACAAGGATCTCGGTGCGCGTGGGCAGCGGAATCAAATAGATCACTGCGGTTTGTTTGTCCACGGCTTCGATGGCCCGTGTTTTGGAGCGCTGGGCGTCAACGCAATCGTCGCAGAAATAGGCTTCGAGCTCGACGGTCTTGAGTTGTTCCACGGTATCCCGTGCTTCCAGGAGAAGAGCCTGTTCCTTGGCTGGATCTCCGGCTGACTTGGATTGCTGCAACAAGAGATCCGCCAGCTCGAAGTAGAGCGGTCCTCCAGCCTCGCGGAAGGACAGTCGGGCCGTGGCATTGCCGTAGCCGAGCGAAACATCGTTTCGGATGGGTTGCAGTGTCTGGACGGAACGCCGATACGCGGCGATCGCCTGTTCGGCAACCCCCTGGCGCTTCAGGAGCCGGCCCGTTTGCCACTCCCACCGATACAATGCCTGGGGCATTTGCGCCTGTTGAGCTGCGAAGGCGGCACGCCGCGTGAGTGAAAGAGCGGCGTCCGTCTGCCCATCCTGCTCGTAAAGTTGCGCCAAGTACCCGAGCGCATAAGTTTCAATCGCACGATCCTCACTCTTTTCGGCCAGTTCCAGGGCATGCTGGAAAGATTTATGGGAGCGCAAAAGGCGGTGATGGCCAGGGACAGCGTTGGTAAGTTTGATGTCCCGGTCGGTTTGCCCGGCTGTAAGAAGCAGAAACGCTTTGGCATGGGAAGAGTCAAGGCGGTCAGTTTCCTGGAGCGCCTGGGTGTTCAGCTCATCCGCTTTCCGATATTCCCCGGCTCGCGCCGCTGTTGCGGCAGCGTTGCAGAGCGCCTGGGCTGCCAGCCACGAATTGCGGACTTCGCGGGCCTTGACGACGCATTCCGCATACGCTGCCAATGCTTCCGAAACTTTTTGCTGAGTAGCCAATAAGTTTCCCAAGTCATTGAGAACATCAGCAGCTCGCTGTGAGTTCTTGTCGTTCCGTGCCACCTCCAAAGCTTCACGCAAGAGTGAATCGGCTCGATCCGTTTCCAAGGTCAGGATCAAAGCTGCCCCCAGTTTGGCTTTTACCAATGCCACACGGGAACGGTCGCCATCCTTCTCGGCGCGAATAAGCGAGTCTTCGAGAAGCTGCACCGCGCGTCGTTGCTGCCCTATGGCCTGGTAGGCGCTGGCGAGCGAGACAGCGGTCGAAATCTCGTCTTTGGTGTTTCCCTGGTTTCGGAAAGATTCCAAAGCCTTCTGCCAGTCGGCAGTGGCCTGGCCAAAGGATCCATTAGCAAATGCCCGCTGCCCTTGATCCACGAGAGTTCGCGGATCGGCGGTTACCCCGCCTTCCGCACAGAGCGCGGTCAACAGGAGCACCAGGGTTTTCAATGATAAGAATTTGATTTCTGCCACACCGGTTCCCATTTCCAGCACTTGTGTGTGATCTCTTTCCGCTGTTGTTATGCTGTGACTATCAGAACCGTCCAACCAGTGAAAGCAAGATACTCTTTTGATGCAGACAGTTTCGGTCACCCAGCGCCAGACTTCTGTGTAAGCGTCTTGCGCCAGCTCAGTATTCGAAAACGCTGATCTCTCGCGTGGCTTTGCGCAACAGGCGCGCGACGCCGAGGGCGATATTCGTCAGGACTGTGATTTTGATGCGAGGGTGGCTTTCCCCCAATGCGTCGAAATCCTCGCGCTTGAGCAGGTGGCATTCGACATCCGTTTCAGCCACCACCGTCGCCGAGCGTGGCGCGTGGTCGAGCATGGCGATCTCTCCAAATGCCATTCCTGGAGAAAAAACGCCGAGACGCTTTTGCGCCCCGCTGGCGAGCTTAAGAGTCACAACCGCCGAACCACGTGAGAGAAAATAGATCTCGCCAGCCTCGGCGCCCATTTCGACCATGACTTTGTTCTGCTGAAAGCGCCGGTGCTCAAGAATCCCGGAGATGACGCGGACCTCCTCCGGAGACAGACCACGGAAAAGTTCGTAGGACTCGATTGTCACCGCCCCGCTTCCTGTTCGATTGGAGGGGAGAGTGTTCAGCCACTTGTCCTCGCACCACTCCAGCGCCGCGTCGTTGTCATCGAAGGCATGGTGCTCAGAATCGAATCTGTCCCCCAGCTTGGCTTTCATGCAGCGCCGGAGGTTTAAGAAGCGTGCAGACCGTGCAAAGACCATCACCTTGCCACGCGAGGCAACTTCCGCGCTGAGCTGGTACATCATGCGGCAGGCACTTTCATCAATGGTCAAAACGTGCTTCAGATCGAGGACGAGAAAATCCAGTCCATCGGAGGAATCCAGAACCTCCCGGACGATGATCTCGCAGGTGGAAAAGACGAGATTTCCCTGAAGCTGATAGACCCGGATCCTCCCGCCGGATTCACGGAGGAGGCGTGACTCCTCGGCAGTGCGCTGTCTGCTGGAGTTTACCTCTGATCCGTTATACCGGAGGCGGATGACGGACTGGCTGGCGTGTGGGCTGTTGAACAGGTGCAGGTCCAGCGAGCGAGAGAGAGAGTCGCACACCTTGATTCCACGAACGCTGTTCCCGCGAGCATCCAGCGGTGGCGAAAAGACACCAATTCCCAACTGGCCTGGTAGCACCGCAATCACGCCCCCTGCCACGCCGCTTTTCGCCGGCATTCCGATGCGGTAGAGCCACTCGCCAGCGTAATCATACATCCCGCAGGAAGCCATGACGCTGAGCACGCTTTCGACATACTCTCCACGGATCGCTTGCTTGCGTGTGAGCGGGTTGACGCCCTGGTTGGCAAGTGTCGCCGCCATGACACCCAGATCGCGGCACGTCACTGAGACAGAACATTGCTTGAAATAGAGATCAACCACCGGATCGGGCGGCTCGGTGAGGATGTTGAAATTGCGCAGCATGTGCCCGATGGCACGGTTGCGGTGTCCTGTCTCGGATTCAGATCGATATACCCCCTCGTCCAGCGACAATTCTCGTCCTGCATACAATGAGAACGATTCGAGAATCCTTTTGAGCCGCGTCGCCGGGCTCTTTCCCGCAATCATCCCGGCTGCCGCGATAGCGCCGGCGTTGATCATGGGATTACGGGGACGGCCTGTTCCAGGTTCGAGGCTGATGGCATTGAAGGCATCGCCGGTCGGTTCGACTCCTACCTTGGCGAGCACTTCCGCGCGTGTGTTGTCCTCGAGGGCCATGCCATAAACAAAGGATTTCGAAATAGACTGGATTGTGAAAGGGACTCGCGAATCACCCACTTCGTACACACTGCCCGCAGCGGTGACGACACAGATGCCGAACCAATTCGGGTTGGCTCGGGCCAGTTCCGGTATGTAGGTGGCCACGGCTCCATCCTGTATCTTTGCGACTTCAAGATGCAGCTCGTTCAAATAGTCAAGGATCGGGGAACTCATGCGGTTTTTCAGTTAGTCTTGCGCATCCATAACGAGGACCTGGTTATGCGATAAGGTTCTGCAACTCCCTATGGTTCACCTTGCCTGTCCCCAGTTTGGGAATTTCATGCACGACTTTGATTTCGCGCGGAACGCAAAGGTTAGTGAGTCCTTTGGCTTTGATGGCGGCGCGGATTTCTTCAGAGGTGAGTCGCGCCTCATTGCTCACGGCGATTAGTACCTCCCCTTTGTCGTGATCGGGCCTCGACAGCACGGCCACCTGGCAGCGCAGACCGTAATGAGGAAATGCACCAGCCAGTGCGTCCTCGACGGCGGTGAGGCTTACCATTTCGCCGCTGACTTTGGCGAAGCGTTTCATTCTTCCGAGAATGTAGAGATAGCCGTCCTCATCCACCCGGACGATGTCGCCCGTGTCGTACCAACCGCCGAGCGCCTGGAATTTTGAGTCTGCGTCAGCATTGAGGTAACCACGCATGACATTTGGGCCTCGCACAAAAAGGCGTCCGCCTTCGGGCACGCCTTCGACCGGTTCCAGCTTGTGTTCGATTCCAGGCAGCAGTCGTCCCACTGACTCGGAGCGCGGAATCAATGGAGTATTTACGCTGATGCATGGACTGCATTCTGTGGCGCCGTAGCCTTCGAGCACACGTACTCCAAACCGCTGCGACCATGTATCAAATGTTGTGGATTGGACTTTCTCGGCCGCCGCGAAAAGGTAACGCATCTTGCGAAAATCGTATGGATGTGCCTTGCGCGCGTAACCGTTCAGGAAAGTGTTTGTGCTGAGGAAGACCGTACAATTGGTCGAGTAAAGAATTGTTGGCACCAGGCGATAGTGCAATGGCGATGGGTAAAGAAACGTGTAGAGCCCCCTTACCAAGGGCAACAATGTGCCGATGGAAAACCCGAAGCTGTGGAATAGTGGCAGGGCGTTGAAGATGCGATCACCGTCCTCGAGGTCTGTGATTGCGAGCAGTTGTCGGATGTTCGCCAGGATATTCCGATGGGTTAGTTCCACGCCTTTGGGCACGCCCTCTGAACCGCTGGTGAAGAGCACCACGGCGGGTTTGTCCGGATGCAGCCTGCCGGAACCGTGTGGGGGCTGGTTCGCCAACGAATCCGGAACCAGTGATAGCCTGATCAATGTCAAAAGTTTCTTCCAACCTGAGACACCTCCGCGCAAATCTTCGAGGCAGATCATTTCTATGCCTGCATTGGTGAGAGGCTCCAGTTGCAATTTGGCGCGTTCGAGAAACTTCCGTGAAGTGATGATCTGCTTGAGCCCCGCGAGTTCGGCGCAAGAGAGCATCATCGCCGGGCCTGTGGAGAAGTTCAGAATCGCTGGCACCTTGCTCAGACTCCACAAGCTCAGAACCGAGACAGGCGTTGCGTTGACATTTGGCAGAAGGATTCCGACGCATTCGATTTCTGAGCGAAGACGCGAGCGCAATTGGTCCGAGAGCAGATCAGCGCCGACGAGAACACGCCGGAAGGTGAGCTGTTGATCGGTCGCATCATGCAAGGCGACCTTGCTCATCTGCCTGGTCGCAGTCGCGGTGATCGCTTGCAGCAGGTTGGATTCGCCGAGCTCCATTTCTGCCTTGAATTGCTGTGTCACCATGCGGTCGCGCAACCACGACGTCAGCTTGCCGCGCGCTGCGGTGGTGCTGATCTCCCCAAGATCGGGCGCCTGTAGTGGTTCGCTGTAATGAGCAGACACCGTTGGAAACCAGCGTCGCCAGCCGGGTTGTCGGGAGAGTCTGAGCCTATTTGCTCCCCGAAGGTAGCAGGTGATGACTTTGGCGTTGCTCTTGTGAATCAGAAAGCCAGTTCCATCGAAAATTTTCATCAGCGATCCTGTGTAACTGATTTGTCCTTCGGCGAAGAGCACCAGTCGTCCACCTTTTTGGAGAAACTCTGCCATCTTTTTCGCAGCGTATGGAGAAGCGGTATCCACCGGAAAAGTGCGCTCATTGATCATCAGTTTCCGATGAAGCCAGGAAGTCTGAGCCGTTGTGCTCGAGGTTACGAATCGCCACTTTTCGTCGAGGCTCGCCAGAAGGAACAACCAATCCAGCCAAGATGTGTGATTCGGAATGAGCAGCACGGGTCCCGGTGTGCTTAACACGGACTCGTTGAAAGCGCGGAAGCGGAAAAGCACGCCCAGTAAGAACTTGAGAAATGGTTTCATTATTCAGAGGGAAGAATGCAGGTGACGAGGTACAAAACAACGGCGCAAAGCGACTTCGACCAGCGCGATACGAGTCAACGATTCATCGTGCGGCGGCCTAGGGTGGTGAGGGAATGCCATTTTCCAATATCGCAGGAGATATTCTCGAAGTGACTTGGTCGAAGGAGAGGACCATGAAGCTTCCATCGTATTCAGGCACGTATTAAATAGTTTAGCCGGACTGCGCATTCGGCCTTGTCGAAAGCTTCATGCCCAGTGTGAGCAACACCACAACGACGGCAAGAGCGAGGAACGCTTGATGCGCGGTCCAACCCATTTTGGTAACGACACCGAGCATGCCGGCGCCTACCAACATGCCGCCATAATCCACGACGTTCTGGACGGCGATGGTTTTGCCAAGCGCTGTGTGATCGGTCTCGTGTTGCAACGAAGCGTTCAAGGGCACAATCAACAGTCCGGCCATGACACCAGCCACCACGAGGATTGGAACGATGATGACGAAACCTACGCTTCCCGGCAGCCAGCCGAGGAGTGCTATGCCGACTGCGAGACCAAGCGCATAGATCCATTGCTTCGAGAGGTCGCCAATCTGGTGCATTCGTCCGGCTGATACGCTGCCGATCACGATGCCCAGGATGAGGCCGACTTTGAGCAGGGCGAGACGTTCGTTGGTGATCCCCTCCGGTTTCATTCCAGCTCCTTCAAAGATGGATATTCCCCAAGCGTGGAGGTTGGTTCGCATGAAGGCACCTGCCAGCCAGAACAATGCACAACCCAGGAGAATGCGTCCAATGCGCCGATGACTCATGAGTCCACTGAGGTGTGTGAAGAATGTTTGTAAACTGTTTGCGAGACGGGCTGCGGTGTTGTGTGGCGTACGGGTCATAGCCCCGTTCAAAATTGTCGCGATTATGTAAAGTAAGAGCGATGCCGCGTAGCAAACGGTCGATGATTGCGTGCGGTCGTAGAGCACAGCGCCTCCACCAAGTCCGCCAAGGATGGCGACCAGTGTGAGCATTTCCACCACGCCATTGGCTTTGACGAGTTTTTCCGCGGGTACGATTTCCGGCAGTACACCGTATTTCGCCGGGGAGTAGAGGCACGCACCTACGCCAACAACGGTGTAGCCAATGATTTGCCAGAGCATGGAAGCGTTGTGTTCAGTCGGGAACGCAAGGATTCCAGCGAAGCCGATCAGCGTACCCAGAATTTTGACCAAATTGCCACCGAGCAACCAGGAGGTCTTTGGCATGCGGTCATTCAAGAATCCGGCCAGGGGTGCGAGCAAGATGAACGGAACAAAGAAGACGATGCTGAATGTTGTATTTGTGCCGTTGACCTGCTGTTCCGTGATGGTCCCAGCGTTCTTGAGAAATGTTAGCGGCGCGAGAATGCCGGCGAGGAGAAAATTGTCACCGAATGCTCCCAGGAATTGACCGCTCAATAGAAGTGGATAATTGCGGTTGGATTTCATGCGATCATTTTAGCGGAGTGGTTATGGCCATTCTTTCTGCGTTGGCTGCTACAGTGGCTAGTTCTGCCAGCAGTTGACTGGTGTGGTTTTCATCAATTCCTTTCCAGACTGCTTCTGCTGCCGCGTAGTAGTGCGGAAGAATTTCCCCAAGGAGGAGATTCCCTTCGGGCGTGAGTATGACTCGGTAAGCGCGGCGATCGGAAGGATCTTCGGTGCGTTTAACGAGACCACGGTTCTCAAGGCGATCAACAAGTCCTGTCACATTCGATCTGTGCATGATCAGGTCCCGGCTGAGATCTATCTGTGTCGAGCCCGTCGTTTTCTGGTGGAGGAGATTGAGAATGTTGAATTGGCTGGGGCTTAATTCCCATTGCGCGAAGAAGACTCGACTCGCATTCCAAAGGGACTCGGCTGTGCGGAGGAGTTGCAGCAGGGCAAGGTACTGAGGTCTTGGAATCGTGAGTTCGTCTTGCACAAATATATGGATTAGAGATAAACAGACGATAGGTAAACAATGATTTGGAGTTTTCTGTCCCAGTTTCGACTCGATACGGACTCAAATCTCGAAAGAGAAATTAGTGACTTACGACTCTGAAGAACCGGGCGTTCTCCGATTGATTATTGAAGGTAGCTGAAAACTTAAGCGACGAAATGGAAGTCATTTTGAAATCCGTTTGAAACCAAGGGCCCTCCAATGATGAAGCAGCCTCTATCAAATGGTTGGTTGCTCCTGATTCAAATTCGATTTCGATGGATGCCACAGACAAGGACTGGATGGAGGTGATCTTTGCTGCTTTAACCGATGGATTTGAACCAATCTCCGCCGCGATTAAGTTTACTGGACCCCAGCCCAACCATCGGTTTGTGAGTTTTCCTCGCACAGCCAACGCGTAGTTACCAACTGTAGCAGGGGTAAAATCGACTGATAACTTGGACACTACGGGATCCACTTTTGAGTTCACCAACTCCGTAGCTGCCGTGACTCGGATATCATCAATGTAAAAACCGTAACGCGAATCAGCAGTATTAAACCAACTGCCTCCAGTCATGGCATATACAAATCTGACCAGAACCTCACGGTTTAAGAACTTGCCTAGCGGAATTCGTTGTTCCACGAACTGTTGATCACTCAGTTCTTGACTGCCTACCTGACTCCATACAGTTTCCCATCGACCTCCCGAATCGATCGAGACTTCTGCTTTAGCAACTTCATCCGATGTCGCAAAACCAAGCCGTTTCGAAAAGACCAGTTCTGAATCCGCAGTCGGACGGAAGACTCTATTGAGCGCAAGACTTTGGTCTTCCGCCTTCAGGTGTGCCAGGTGAAAAGCAGATCGACCGGAAGATCGAATCGTGAAATCGACAACTTCATAACCGCCTGATGATATAACTGTGACTTGTGCCAGTCCAGATTCGGCACCTTCACTGGCATCCGCATTGAGCACCAAAGATTGCCTCCATTCGTAATCAACAACGCCTCCTATCGGAGAGAAGACATAACGGCTGGGAACTCTTATCTTGATTGTGTCTGGTCCGTTTACCAAAGCAGGATTGTACGCAGGCACAAAATCAACTTTGAGATTTGCACCATTTTGGAGGTCCGCCGTGCGAGAGGAGGCGTTAAAACCAATGTCAGAGAATTGGACTTGATAAGTGCCTGCTCCAGGAACGGGAACCGAGAATCCGCCAGATGTCGTGGTTACAGCTGAGTATGGCGTGCCATCAACAGTTACTTTGACTCCGCCAATCCCTTCTCCCAACCCATAAAACCCGTCTCTATTAAAGTCGTAATAGGCCACACCGGTTATAAATGGTGCAATACCAAACCTGTTGCCGAAATTCTGTGTAAGGGCTTTCGATTGGCTCGATAATCGACGGCTCAATGCCAATCCGATTCCAATTTCGGTGTAATTTGGATTATGGATACTCAGTCGGTGACCGGGTGGTTTCTGCATTCCGCCAAAGCTCGGGTTGTTGCCCCAATCCACCTCGAATGTTGCATGGCCTTGCTCAGGGTTTTCAGCGGCTTCAAATACGTTTTCTCCGTAATTGCTCCAAGTATAGCCGGCAGTCGTGATCCTATCACCCGGCGTCGAGCCGTTGGAGCCGATATGTCCGTAAACCCCTGTTGCCACCATGGATTTTGAATGTGCTCGTGCCGCCTCCGTCAACGCGGGATTGATCGATAGTGGAGGCGCAGGGGGCAGTGCGCTTAGTTGTGTTGCGAAGAGTCCTAAATCGACATTGAAGAATTCCAGGTTTACCAAAATGTCACGATCGGCGGACTGGCGGATCCGTGTAGCTTCTGCGGGCGGATTGGCCCGTGCCCTGTTTATCAATTCAACGTAGAGTTGCTCTTCTTCTGTCGGTTCTCCGATTGAATAGAGCTGGGCAAATGATTGATCGAATTGAGCTATCAACGCCAGAAATGTAAGCAATCTGGTTCCCCATGCCGTGGCAGAGTGTGTCTTGTTCTTTGTTTGCTTGGAAGGCATCTTCATATTGGCGAATTCGATTCAGGATCCTTGGTCTTCAGCACGTTCAAGCAGCAACAAGCTTATGGATGTTCCACGTGGAACAGGCCGTAGAGGCTATTCTGGCTCAGAAGGAATTGGGGAGTGATCAATATTGGACTGGCAAGGCATATTTGGCCCGCGCTTCATCCATGTAACTACCAAACCAACATCCGCTGGCGAAACTCCGGATATTCGTGAGGCTTGGCCTAGAGTCGTCGGCTGAATTTTAATCAGTTTTTGTTTAGCCTCAATACGGAGTCCGGGAACAGAGGAATAATCCAACCAGCCAGGAATCTGCTTCCCCTCCATTCCACGAAACCTTGCGACATCCAACTCCTGACGCTGAATATACCCCTCGTACTTGGTCGCAATCTCGATTTGTTCAATTACCTCGGAATTCAACGTGTCATTCCTACAAGGTAGATCGGCATAGCCAATTTCTGGGCGCCGTAGTAATTGAAGAAGGGAAGCAGAGCCTTGCCTCGTATTCTGCAGGCGCTGTATCTCCACTGCGATCGCGCTCCGTTTCTTGCAGAAATGGTCGAAGTTCCGTTTTGGCAACAGGCCGATCTTGGAACCAAGTTCAGAGAGACGCATGTCCGCGTTGTCCTGCCTGAGCAAAAGCCGATACTCGGCTCTCGAAGTGAACATACGATATGGCTCGGATGTACCTTTGGTTACAAGATCGTCAATCAACACTCCAATGTAAGCCTCATTTCTGCCCAAAATAATTGCATCGAGGCGCTTTATCTTTCGAGCGGCGTTGATCCCTGCCATCAACCCTTGTGCAGCGGCCTCCTCATATCCTGAAGTTCCGTTGATCTGGCCTGCGAGGAAAAGGTTGGAGCAAAGCTTCGATTCCAAACTCGCAAACAACTGAGTAGGACAAGCAAAGTCGTACTCGACAGCGTAAGCCGGTCGAAGAATCTCGGCGCTCTCGCAGCCGATGATCGACCTGACCAATTCTACCTGAACTTCAAATGGCAGGCTCGTTGAGAATCCGTTGACGTATATTTCGTCTGTGGCAATTCCCTCAGGTTCCAGAAAGATCTGGTGCCTGTCCTTTTCCGGAAACTTCACAATCTTGTCTTCAATCGAGGGACAATAACGTGGCCCAATCCCTTCGATAACCCCGGAGTACATGGGTGATTTGTGGAGGTTCGCCTTCACTAGTGTTGCAGTCTGTTCGGAAGTGAAGGTGACGTAACAAGGAAGTTGACCATCGAGGCGATCGAGAATTGAACCAGGAGGGTATTTGCCCTGGGAATGTCCTAGATCTCTTTCATTGATCCCCGACCACTTTGGATCCCACAAGTCGTTCTTCCAGAAGGTGAAATACGGCACTGGCTCATCACCCGGTTGAGTTTCCGTCATTGAAAAATCAATGGAACGACGCAGGAGACGGGGGGGGTTCCGGTCTTCAACCTGCCAAGTTCAATACCGAGTTCTCGAAGCGACCCGGACAGTCCCATGGCGGCCGCCTCGCCGGCTCGCCCTCCGGACTGCTGGTTTGATCCAATGTGCATCAGGCCGCGAAGGAATGTGCCGGTGGTGACAATTACGCTTTTGGCCAGATACTGAACCTCCAAAGTTGTTTCGACACCAGTCACGGCTCCATCCTGGTGAAGAAGTTTGCTCACTTGCGCCTGTTTGACGTCCAGATTTTCCTGCCGTTCGCAAATCCATTTCAGCCTGAATTGATATGCCTTCTTGTCGCATTGAGCTCGTGGTGCCCAGACAGAGGGGCCCTTTTTAGTATTGAGCATCCGAAATTGAAGCCCCGTCATGTCTGTCGCCTTCCCCATCTCTCCTCCCAGCGCGTCGATTTCGCGTGTCAAATGGCCTTTTGCCAAGCCACCGATAGCTGGGTTGCACGACATCTGGCCGATGCCATCCACGTTGATCGACAGTAACAAGGTTTCGCAGCCCATGCGTGCTCCTGCGAGCGCTGCCTCCACCCCCGCGTGGCCAGCGCCTATGACGATTATGTCGTATTGTTTGGGATATACGAACATGGTCAGTTGGCCTTCTGATAGGAGACGGCCGCAGGCGAAGTTCCGTCGTGGCGTCGAATGCCAGTTTCAGGATTTCCGGACAGATGCTCGCAGATTTTGAACACCGTTTCTGCCCTACTCTTGTCGCTTACTGCTTCGGCAATCTGCACGACTGTTTGTGGTGAACCCTTTTTCTGCGTCAAAAAGTCCACGATCTTTCCTTGAAGTTCGATAATCGTGCTTGCTGCCTTCTTCCCCGCTTCGACACCCGGCTGATGGTACGCATTGACGTTAATGAGTGAGGCATAAAACCCAACCGCACGTTCGAAAAGTGCTATCAGAACTCCGACTGAAAATGGTGACACTTCTCCAATCGTAATGGTGATCGATTCACGCCCATTTTCGTAAAGAGCTTCTCTTGTCCCCAGCAGGAACCCGCTTAAATAATCCCCGGAAGTCACATTAGGATCCACGGGGATAGAGGCTCCCGATCGATCTCGGATCACCTCAATGAAAGTTGCGAAGAAATTGTTCAAACCTTCCCTAAGTTGCTGGATATAGGCATGTTGGTCGGTCGATCCTTTGTTACCATACACGGCTATCCCTTGGTTTACTATTCTATTGTTTATATCTAAACCTTTTCCGAGTGATTCCATGATCAGCTGTTGGAGGTACTTGGAAATCAACTCCAAGCGATCCTTGTACGGGAGGATTACCATGTCCTTCGCTCCTATGCCATTTCCGGCATAGAACCACATGAGAGCCAATTGAGCCGATGGGTTCTGCTTAAAATTGCTCACCCGTGTGATTTCATCACAGGCCCGGGCCCCGGCTAGCAACGAATCCACGTCGAAACCTTGCAAGGCCGCAGGGAGAAGACCAACCGCGGATAGTTCGCTCGTTCTCCCACCCACCCAATCCCACATTGGAAACCGCCGTAACCAACCTTCTTTGACAGCCACCTTGTCCAAGTCGCTTCCACACCCGGTCACCGCAACTGCGTGGTGAGCGAACGACAATCCGGCCTTTTCAAAAACAGCCTTGGCTTCCAACATTCCATTGCGGGTTTCCTTTGTCCCTCCGGATTTTGAAATGACAATGCAAACCGTGTTATCAAGTTCGGTACCGATTCCAGCAAGGACACGATCCATACCGTCCGGATCCGTGTTATCAAGGAAACGGACGGACAATTTATCCGTGGTGGGATGACTGAGAGCATTCGCCACGAATTGAGGACCCAGGGCCGACCCACCGATACCGATCACAAGCAGGTTCTTGAATGGCCCGGATGCACCCTGAATCTTCCCCTCATGAATCTCATGCGCAAAATTCTTCAAGGAGGCCAAAGTCTCTTCGATTTCACGTCGGATATCAGCGGTCGGCGCCAATTCAGGATAGCGCAACCAGTAATGACCAACCATTCGTTTCTCATCTGGATTCGCAATCGCGCCCTTTTCCAGCTCGGCCATCGCACAAAAAGCGCGAGTAATTTCCGGTTCCATTCCACGAAGAAAAGCATCAGTAAAATTCATCCGGCTCAAATCAATGGACAAATGGATTGAAGGAAACTCTGTGTAAAACTTCTGGAAACGCTCCCAGAGCTGCTCATTGGTGAACTTCATAGTGATGCAATCTTACGAAAATACGTTGGATTTAGAACAGGCAAATCAAGACATCACACAAATAACCTATTCCGGACATCCTAAAATCCCTCTTGCAAAAACACGGAACCTGAACTATCGACCATTCGTTCCGTCAATCCAACAAACAACAAATCTTATGAAAACATCTCTGTTAGCCATCCTTTTCGTGAGCGCCTTGTCGCTCGCCCTGAATACTGCTCGCGCTGACGACGCAAAACTCACCCTCTCCGGCGAAGGCAAATGCACCAAGTGCGCCATGAAGGAGACCGATTCCTGCCAGAACGCCATTACCATCGAAGAAAAGGGCAAGAAGGTCACCTATTACATCGAACACAACGATGTCAGCAAAAAATTCCATGGAGAAGTTTGCAAGGGCCCGAAAAACATCAAAGCAGAGGGCGCTCTCAAGGAAGTGAATGGAAAGAAGGTGTTTGCTGCCACTAAGCTAGACGTGGCCAAGTAGTCTCATCGTTCAGACGAATTCAAGAGCCCGCAGTGCAGAGTTTGACTCTGCCTGCGGGCTTCGTTTTAATAAGCCCACGTTCTCGCCGCCGATGAATTTGCAGGCGCGGCGGACGATTCCGAGCATTGAATGGAGTCTGTTCTCAAGATAGATAATCTACGGGTTGAGTACCGGCCTACCGGGCGTGGTCAGGCGTGCAAAGTGGCGGTTGACGGATTAACGCTGGAAGTAAACCAAGGCGAGGTCTTTGGATTCCTCGGTCCCAATGGAGCCGGCAAGAGCAGCTCGATGAAGGTTTTGCTTGGTTTTGTTCCTCCCACTGCCGGCGCGGCCTACATTTTTGGAGTCAACACGTGCCAGCCCATTGCCCGTCAGCGCATCGGCTACCTTCCGGAGTTGACCTACTATTACAAATTCCTCAACGCCGAGGAACTCCTTCGCTTTTATGGCCGAATCTTCGGAATCGCTCCAGCGGAACTCGACCGACGAATCGATGCCGTTCTCAAACTCGTCGAACTGGAGCATGCACGGCGCAAGCTGATCAAGACCTACTCGAAAGGCATGCAGCAACGAGCTGGACTGGCCCAGGCACTCATCAACAACCCGGATCTCCTGATACTCGACGAACCCACGAGCGGTTTGGATCCGATCGGGCGAATGAAAGTGCGGGAGATCATCCAGCGGCTGAAAAACGAAGGGAAGACGGTCTTCTTTTCATCGCACGAACTCGGCGAAGTGGAAACAATTTGTGATCGAGTTGCCATACTCCATGAGGGACGTCTGAAAGAAGAAGGCAAGGTCGCGGACTTGATCGCGCGGCACCAGATGAACCTCGAACAAGTCTTTCTCAAAGTCATCGGCTACGAGCCGACGACAACTACGGACGACATCGCTCACCCTGTCTAAGCCATGCAGCTTCGGAGCATATTATCCATAGCCGGCGTCGTGAACAAGGAGCTCTACCGGCGCAAGGATTTTTACGTGCTGTTCATTCTTACAACGCTGATCACAGGACTGGCGGGCTCGGTCAGTTTCTTCAATGACGACAAGATTGTCCATTACCTCAAAGAGATTTGTCTCACGCTCATCTGGATCGCGTCTCTCGTGATTTCGATCACGATGGCTGCTCGACAGATTCCAGCCGAGCGCGAGAGTCGAACAATCTTCCCACTGCTCGCCAAACCGGTTTCACGCTCCGAGGTTGTTCTCGGAAAAGTCCTCGGCTGCTGGCTGGCGAGCGGCCTGGCACTGATCTGTTTTTATGTGTTCTTTATTCTAGCGACTGCGACACGCGAGCACTCCTGGCCGCTGGCCACTTATTTTCAGGCGATTGTTTCCCATTGGATGCTGCTGGGGATCGTCACAGCCCTGACAGTGCTGTCTTCGCTGGTCTTTTCCGCCCCATCGTCGGCTGCAACCGTGTGTTTCATCGTGACGTTTGGAATCCTCCTGGTGGGGCGTCATTTGGGCAAACTCGCGTTGCAGATGCAGGAACCAGCGCGCTCAATCGCCTACGCATTTTACTTCACCATTCCTCAGTTGAGCTTTTTCGACATCAGAGAGTTCGTCGTTCACAATTACCCGCCGGCTCCGTGGGGCGCATGGTTGTTCGCGCTTCTCTATGGACTCGTTTACACAGGCATTTTTCTGTTGTCGTCGTGCGTATTGTTTCGCCGAAAGGAACTGAGCTGACATGCGTCTCGCACTTCTGAACCTGGTTCTGCTGCTGACTCTCTCGGTCAGCCTGGCGACCTATCTCGAACCTCGTTACTCGAAGCTGTCCATCCGCGGTTCTCAGTCGGGTGGATTGATCGAGACGTTGATGGGCGACAGCCGGCGGCTTTTTGCAACGCACTTTCTCCTCAAGGCGGACGCCTATTTTCACAGCGGCTTTTATCCAAGCATATTTGACAGCACGAAATCCTTCAACGAATCGCACATCGCCGAAGTAAGTTCATCCGCAGAGGAGGCTGAAGAACAGGACGACCATCACGATCACGCGGAGCATGAGGATCACGATGAGAAAAAGGAAACCTTCCTCGGCAAACCACAGGATTGGATTGATCGCTTTTGCCGGAATTTCCTCCCAACATCCCATACCCACCTTGATCAAGGCGGCGCTTCAGAGAACAAGCCTGGCGATCCCGATGAAGCCAAATCCGGAGTACGCGAAATTCTGCCCTGGTTGAAACTCTCCTCGGAACTCGATCCCAACAGAACTGAAACCTACGTCGTATCAGCGTACTGGCTTCGCACACGACTCAAGAAGACGAAAGAAGCGGAGGATTTCCTTAGGGATGGACTGCGTGCGAATCCAGGCAGTCCATCCATCCTTTTCGAGCTGGGCCGCATCCAGGAGGAAGCAAAGAAGGACGCGACCCTGGCGAGAAATCTATGGGAATTGGCACTTAAAAAGTGGCAGGAAACAGAAGCGACCAAGAAGGAACCCGACCAGTTGCTTCTTTCTCAGATCCTTACTCATCTCGCGAAACTGGAGGATGACCAGAAGCAATTCGATCGTGCCATAGGCTACTGGGAACTGGTGAAACGGATTTCTCCAGTGCCGGAGGAAATCGAAAAGCGCATCACCGAAGTCAAAGCCAGGAAGGTGGAGAACTAATAAGGAGACCGTGGGATGGGCTGCGAATGAAGGTGAGGGCCACACATTATAGGTGCGAACGCAGGAAGATGCCCGCCGCGGCCTCTGACCAAGTAGTCGACGAAATAGATGCAACTGTGCCGCCCCCAGGCTTTGTAGGCTACCTCACGGGCTCTCCATTAATTCCCAGCCACTCCTGCCGCCAGAGAAGTTTGCGCCCATCCCTGGCACTCATGTCCACAACTGCCGGTCCAGTGATCGAAATTGAATTGCTTCCGAAACGTGTTCAGACGTTATCCGTTCCGAACCGGCAAGATCGGCGATCGTGCGTGCCACTTTGAGGATGCGGTCGTAGGCCCGCGCGCTCAGGTTCATATCTGTCATCGCGAACTTCAAGAGTTCCATCGTCGCTTCATCGAGTGCGCAATGGTTTTTAAGTTCGCGGCTGCCCATTCGCGCGTTGCACGACACGCGCGCACGTCCGGCGAAACGCTCGTTCTGCCTCAGCCGCGCTTTGACAACCCGTTCCCGTATCGCCACAGACGGTTCTCCCGGCTGTGCGGTGGCAATCTGTTGAAATTTTACCGCCGGAACCTCGACATGCAGATCGATCCGATCAAGCAATGGTCCGGAAATTCGACCGAGATAATTTTGGATCTCACGCGGAGAACTGCGTGACTCGTGTGGCATTTTACCGTCTGGAGTCGGGTTCATCGCAGCCACCAACATGAATTGCGATGGGAATGTCATGGTGCCTGCCGCGCGAGAAATTGTGACGTGACCCTCTTCGAGCGGCTGGCGCAGGGTTTCCAGGACGTTGCGTTTGAACTCGGGCAGCTCATCCAGAAACAACACGCCGTGGTGAGCAATGGAGATCTCGCCGGGCGCTGGATTCACCCCGCCTCCCAACAGACCAGCATCGCTAATCGTATGATGTGGTGAACGGAATGGCCGGTGCGTGACCAGCGCCTGCCCCGCTGAAAGCAACCCGGCGATGCTGTGAATTTTCGTGGTCTCCAATGCTTCGTCCAGTGTGAGTGGCGGCAAGATCGAAGGCATGCGTTTTGCCAGCATTGATTTTCCCGTGCCTGGCGGACCGATGAGCAGAACGTTGTGGCCGCCAGCCGCAGCGATTTCCAAGGCGCGCTTTACCGACTCCTGTCCCTTCACGTCCGCGAAATCGATTTCCTCTTCACGTGGCTGGGAAAAAATCTGTCCGATATCGACGCGTTTCGGAGCAATCCGTGTCTGCCCTTCCAGAAAACCCACTGCTTCGCGCAAATTGCAGATTGGAATCACATTGAGTCCTTGAACAACCGCTGCTTCAGCAGCGTTTTCCGCCGGCACCAGCATCCCCGTGATTCCCGATTCGCGGGTGCGGATGGCGATCGGAAGCACGCCTTTGACAGAGCGAACGGCGCCTGTCAGCGCCAGTTCGCCCACCATCACGAAATTATCCAGTTGATCCGATTCAAACTGCTCACTTGCCGCCAGCATTCCAATTGCGATGGGCAAATCGAAGCTTGGCCCCTCCTTTTTTACGTCAGCAGGAGCAAGATTGATCGTGGTCCGACCCATAGGGAATTTGAAACCAGAGTTCGTAATCGCGGTGCTGACACGGTCGCGAGATTCCTTCACGGCGGCGTCCGGCAACCCGACGATCACCACAATGGTGTCGCCCCATCCAGCATTGACTTCCACTTCGACCGGAAATGCTTCAATGCCATTAACAGCAGCCGAGCAGACCTTGGAAAGCATGGGCGCATTTATGCAGCGGACGGGTGAATGGTGCAACGAGCAAACTAAAGACCCGGACGGGAAGACAGGCTACAGATGATGGCGAGCATCTCAGATGCAGATGCGCAGATGTGAGGCTCCAACTCCTCCTTTGCCGGCGCTTGAAAGGCGCGCAGTCCGAAAACAAAATTAGTATCAAAAGGGGGACTGACCAGTTATTGACCCGTTATGCTCACGTTAAAACCCGTAACATTGAACCGAGGTGAACAACAGCCACCACTTTTTCAGAAGACAAACTCCTCCCCGGTCGTCTCCTCATGGTCGCGGTGTTTTTGAAGACACGGACGCGGCGCTGGTGTTCCCGGCGTTCTATCAGGTGGTGGGAAATTGATGCAGACGCCTCGATTCACGTACAAATTGTTTGGGTCGAGGCTTTCCATGAGTGCTCAGACTGCCTAGGTTTGTTTCATGCCCTTTCTCATTTGCTCTGCCATCACTTTCATCTGGCTCCTCTCATCGCCCATTTACGCCGCTGCCGCCCAGCAACCGGCTGTTGCCACGAAGATTCCGGGCCTGCGCCTCGCCACTTTCGACATCGACGCCACGCCGCCGCTGGGAAGCATGATGGCTTACGATCCCGTGACGAACAAATGGGATTTGGGATTGCGCGCGCGGGGAATTGTTTTGCTTGGCGCCGGAGATCCGATCGTGCTTTGCGCGGTCGATTGGATTGGCATTGCCAACGAAGCCCACGACGCTTTCCGCGGCGGACTTGCGCTTGCCGCAGGCACGGTGCCTTCGCGTGTGGCGATTCACACGTTGCACCAGCACGACGCGCCAGACTCCGACTTTACCGCGGAGCAAATCCTGAAGCAGGCAGCGCTCGATCCGCGGCAGTTTGAGAGCGCCTTTCAGCGCGACATTCTCCGTGAACTGGAAAAGGCGGTGCAGGCGGCGGTGACGCGGGCCCGACCGGTCACGCATGTTGGCTTTGGCGAAGGCAAGGTTGAGAAAGTTGCTTCGAACCGGCGCATCATGGGACCGGACGGCAAGATTCGCGCGGTGCGCTACACGGCTTGCAAGGACGAAGCCCTTCGCGCCGAGCCCGAGGGGACTATTGATCCGATGGTGTCGCTGGTGAGCTTTTGGAATGACGATCAGCCGGTGGCGGTTTTGAGTTATTACGCCACGCATCCGCAGAGCTACTATCGAGTTGGAGTCGCCAGCCCCGACTTTCCGGGGATTGCCCGGTTCATGAGGCAACTGGTGGTGCCTTCCGCTTTGCATGTCCACTTCAACGGCGCCGGTGGAAACATCGGAGCAGGCAAATACAATGATGGTTCGCCAGAAAATCGTGGAGTATTGGCGGAGCGGGTTGCCGATGGAATGCGTCACGCATGGGAAACAACGAAGCGCGAACCAATCACGGTGGAATCCATCGGCTGGGGCGTGCGAACGGTGTCTCTGCCACCGGCAAAGGATCTGGATGAGGATCGATTGCAGGCCCAGCTTCAAGGCCGCGACGCGCGCTTCTTTGCACTGGGCGGTCCCTCGCGCCTCGCGTGGCTGCGGCGTTGCAAGTTGGGGCACCAGATTGAAGTGTCGTGCCTCCGGATCGGGCGCGGACGGATCCTTCACATGCCGGGGGAGTTGTTCGTGGAATATCAACTTGCCGCCAAGGCGCATCGTCCGGACCTTTTTGTCGCGATGGCAGCGTATGGAGATTACGGACCGTGGTACATCGGCACGGCCGCGGCATATGAAGAGGGTGGCTACGAAACAACTCCACCCGCGTCGAACGTTGGACCGGGAGCGGAAGCCGAGCTGATGGGTGCAGTCCGCGCGCTTCTGAAGGATTGACCCCGGACCTCCTTCACTTGCCACGAGGACGCAGCGACCCGTATCCTCAAGCCCTATTGTGAAAGGCAACCAACCATCATGAGCACCCGCGTTCGTTTTGCGCCCAGCCCGACGGGCTTTCTACACATTGGTGGAGCTCGCACGGCTCTGTTCAACTGGCTTTATGCCCGGCACACGGGTGGGAAATTCATTCTCCGCATTGAAGACACTGATGCCGCCCGAAATTCGCAGGAAGCGGTCAACGTCATCCTCGATGGCCTGCGCTGGCTGGGGCTTGATTGGGATGAGGGACCACTGACTGGTGACGCAACCGGTCAGTGCAAGGGGGACTTCGGCCCGTATTTCCAATCCCAGCGAGGAGCGCTCTACAAACGGCGGGTTGAAGAACTGAAGGACAAAGGCCTGGCGTATGAGGACGCAGGGGCGGTGAAGTTTCGCATGACTCGCGATCCCATCCTGATTCCTGATGTGGTCGTGGGCAACGTCACTCGCGAGTTGACGGATCGTGAGCAGGTGGATCCGGACTTCGTCATCGTGAGATCAGACGGCCAGCCAGTTTTTCACTTCGTGAACGTCGTCGATGATCTGGAGATGAAGATCACACATGTCATCCGTGGCGAAGATCATCTCTCAAACACGGCCAAACACATAGCACTCTTTCGCGCCTTCGGGGTGGAGCCGCCATGCTACGCGCACATTCCGCTCATCCTGAACATCGATGGAACCAAGATGAGCAAGCGTGATCGCGGAGCATCCATGACCACTTACATGGATGAGGGATACCTCCCAGCGGCCGTGGTCAACTATCTCTGCCTGCTTGGCTGGTCGCCCAAGGGCAACCGCGAGAAGATGCCGATCGAGGAAGTTATCAGCCTCTTTGACCTGCCTCAGATTCTCCGACACAACGCGCGCTTCGACATGGACAAACTCCAATGGTTGAATGGCGAGTATCTTCGCGAAGTTGGCGACGAACAGTTCCGCGCGGAGGGCGAGCGGGCGTTTCGCCGGGCCGGCCTGCCTCTGGAAAAGTTCACGCCGGCCTACATTCGATCCGCACTAGACACTTGCAAAGGGAAGCTGAAATGGTTCGGCGAACTGCCGGCTTACGCGGGATTCTACTTCACGGACATGGTCAACATCGACCCGGCTGCGCTCACGAAAGATTTTACGCCGGAAGCAAAGACTCGAATTGGCAAACTGCGGGATGCCTTCGCCGGGACGGAGGAGTTTACGGCAGCGAGGTTGGAGCAGACTTTGAAAGCGGTCGCCGCCCAACTCGGAATCAAAGCCGGGCCATTGGTGCATCCAACCCGCCTCGCCTGCACCGGTAGCTCCGCTGGCCCAAGCCTCTATCACCTGCTGGAAATCCTCGGCAAGGAAAGAGTGATCCAGCGCCTGGATCGAGCAATGGAATTGTCCGGTTACTCAGGTTAGCCTTCGTCGCATGATTTCCTTTTTCCCCCGCAACCGGCTGCCCTCAATTCCTTCAACCCTTGTTTGTTTGCTGTCGTGCCTGTTGATCAGTGTCAGCAGTGTGCCGGGCGCTCATTCGCCAGTGAATCCAGCCAGACAGCCACAACCAAAACGGGTGGTTGTTCCAAAGCTCAAAGGCAAAATCACCATCGATGGAAATCTCGATGAACGGGTCTGGAGGAGGGCTGCGGTGCTAAAGCCTTTCGTTCTGAACGATGGTTCCGGAGCTGAGAGAGAAGCCACTGAAGTTCGGTTATGGTATGACGATGGGGCTCTTTACATCGGCTGGATCTGTACCGACCGCGATATCCAAGCAACGTTGACCGAGCGCGACAGCAAGTTTTGGGAGGAGGAAGTGGCCGAGTTTTTCATCACAGCGGGTGGACTCGACAGGTATTTCGAGGTGCAATGGAACCCGCTCGGCGGTGTGTTCGACGCCATCATCACCAACGAACTCGACTCGCGGGGAGTCTCAAAAAAATTCACTGGCGACTGGAATTTCATGGCGAAGGGAATGAAGAGCGCGGTGCAGGTGAAAGGCACGGTTGCCAATTCATCCGACCTCGATAAGTACTGGCGCGTGGAGGTGAAGCTTCCTTTCGCGGATCTGAATCAAGCCACTCCAAAGGGTGGGGAAGTGTGGCGCGCGAACTTTTACCGGTTTAACCGCGGCAAGGATCAGGCTGTCGAACTATTGAGCTGGTCGCCCACGCTGCTGCCGAGTTTCCACCAACCCAGCCGGTTTGGGCACATCCAGTTCGGAAGGTAATTCAGTCCTGATAGTCCACGGAGAATGCTTGAACACGCATGCCAAGTTTCGAGGGCATGGTTTTCCCGGAAGCTTGCTGATCCTCACTTCGCTCGCGGAGGACGGACAATTTCCACAGTGCAATGCGCCCGGGCGGAGACCGCCGAGGCGAGCGTTCCGAGGAAATGTCGATCCCCGTGGTGCAATCCCCGCGCTCCCAGGAACAGGCAATCAATGTTCATCTGCTCGACTTTCTTCAGCAACAGGTGCTTGGGGTCGCCGTCAAAAATATGCGCTTCGGCCGGGCAGCCCGCAGCCGTGAGCTGAGAGGCAAACCGCTTTGCCATGTGACTGACCCAATCACTGGAATCGCGGAAATGGTCGCGTACCCACTGGTCAGCGTAAGGGCTGGGCCAGGCCCCGACCGCTTGCAAGCGCGGATCCATGATGGCGACCACTTGGAACTGAGTGTTGGCGGGCCACTTCCGCGCCGCAGCCTTTTCGACCGCAATCGCGCTGTCGGAGGACCCGTCCACCGCCACCATTACCCGCAGCGGTCCGGCTTTTAAGTCTTTTCTGGCCCTCACCACTCGAACGCTGCAGGTGGCTTCCGCCACGACACGCTGTCCTACGCTTCCAAGAAAAAACTTCTCAAGCACCGATCGCCCATGTGACCCGACGCTGACCAGGTCCGCATTCCAATCATCGGCTTTTCCAACTATAGCCCAGCCTGGCGAATCCGCGCAGGTGAAGGGAGTGATGGTCCAGGAAGGAAATTTGGTCCGCAATCGCACACAGGCTTCCTCAGCGGTCTGGCGCATGGATTGGACAACTTCGTTCGCTTGCGCACGGGCCGCCTTGATGGCGGGAGTCATTGGGATTTTGTCCGCGAGATCTCCTGCCTTGTCCAAAGGCAGCCAGACGTCCGCAACACTGATGACACAGACTTCCAATTGTGCCGGCAATCCCGCCAACGGCAGGTCATCCAGCACAGCCTCAGCACCCGGGGAGCCATCGTAAGCAATCAATAGGCGCTTCATGGTTAAGTATTGACCGGTTCACGTTACGCGGGCTCCACTCCACTTGCAATTCCATGATCATCTCTTGTTGGGTCCGTCCGCAGAGATGGATTGCCTATCATGGCGGGTGATCGGTAGCCTCTATCCATCGCATGACTCTTCACCTTGTGTTCCTGGCTCATGCTCTGGCATTTGTTCGACAATGCCGCGGATTCCTGATTTGCCTGGCGCTGCTTAACGGCCTTTGGGGAAATGCCGGAACCGAGACCGCAAAGCACTGGGCTTTTCAACCAATCGTGCAACCGGCACTCCCCGGCGGAAGCAGCACCAACGCCATCGACCGGTTTATCCAGGCAAGGTTATTGAAGATCGGTGGTCCGGTATTCTCAGAAGCGGACAGACGAACGTTGATCCGCCGGCTCAGTTTCAATCTGCGCGGGTTGCCGCCATCACCGGTGGAAGTGTCGGAGTTCCTCGCGGACGGAGCGCCGGGCGCTTACGAACGGTTGGTGGAACGTTTCCTCGCCTCTCCTCAATACGGCGAGCGCTGGGGACGCCACTGGCTGGACATCGTGGGTTACGCCGACTCGAACGGTTATTTCAACGCGGACACGGACCGACCCCTTGCCTGGAAATATCGAGATTACGTCGTGCGCTCGATTGCCGCGGACAAACCGGTGGATCGCTTCCTCACAGAGCAAATTGCCGGCGACGAGCTGGTCGGTTACATCGCGGGAGGCGACGTTACTCCGGAGATGACCGAGGCCATGATCGCAACGCATTTCTGGCGCAACGCACCTGACGGCAGCGGCGAGAGCGACGGGAATCCACTGGAAGTCAAAGTGGACCAGTACGCCGTGCTCGAAGGAAACATGCATCTGATCGGCTCGGCCTTCCTCGGGCTGACGCTTCAATGCGCCCGGTGCCACGACCACAAGTTCGAGCCCGTGACTCAGGAGGATTATTACGCGCTGCAAGCGGTCATTCGCCCCGTGTTCGATCCGGGCCACTGGCTCAAACCGAACGAGCGCGTGATAGAAGTCGGCACCCGCGCGGAACGTGAGCTGAACCATAAACTCACGACGGAAATCGAACGCGACCTCAAGACTTTGAACTCAAGTCTCGAAGGATTGATCGCTCCGTTCCGCAGACAACTGATCGAGGAAAACCTGTCGAAGCACCCGGAGCCACTGCGCAAGGATCTCTTGAAGGCGATCGATACGAAGGAAAAGGACCGCACTGAGTTGATGAAGTCGCTCCTGAAAACCAACGCCACTTTGGTTGTTATGAATGAGGAGACCGTGCTCAAGCGGTTTCCAACCGCGGCAATAGCAGCGCAACCTCTCAAGGCTGAGATTCAAGCAAAGCAGGCGGCGAAGCCAGTGCCGTTGGAACGCATCTCGGCAACGTTCGAGTCCACGAATTCACCCCCCGCGCATCATCTGCTGGTGCGAGGGAATCACGCGAGCCAAGGGAAGGAAGTTTCTCCGGGATTACCTCTGGCATTGGGCGGAGCCACCCTGGGTGATGAACAGTTGTCGGCGTACAAATCCGGGAATTCCTCTGGACGCCGGCTCGCGCTGGCGAGATGGCTGACTTCCGTTGAAAATCCGGTTCTCGCCCGTGCGCTGGTGAATCGTGTGTGGCATTACCATTTTGGGCGGGGAATCGTGAGCACAATTGACAATCTTGGGCAGGCTGGCGCGAAGCCGGATGACCCCGGGCTGCTGGACTGGCTGGCAGGCGAATTTGTCCGCTCGGGCTGGAGTTTGAAGCATATCCACCGGCTGATCGTGACGAGCGCCGCTTATCGCCAGGCGGGTCAGAAAACATCCGGCGAACATCCGTCAACCATCGCCGTCCCCGGCACCGGCTCCTTGAACAATCCACCGCCGCCCCCTGTGTCGGCAGGGCTGCGCCGCCTCGATGCGGAATCGCTCCGCGACGCAATGCTCGCCGTGACGGGAGAACTCGACTTGAAGCAAGCCGGCCCATACGTGCCGACAAAAGTTGATGGCGAGGGTCAGGTCATCACTGATGAAACGCAGTCTGGCGCGCACCGCCGCTCGCTTTATCTCCAGCAGCGGCGGACTCATCCGGTGGACTTCCTGGCGACGTTCGACGGCCCGGCGCACAACCCGGTTTGTGTCCAGCGCGTTCCCTCGACCGTGGCGCAACAGTCATTGTCGCTGCTGAATTCAGAATTCATCCGGGCACGCGCCCGGGCTTTCGCCAAACGAATTCTGAGCGGTAACAGCTCCGGCTCGATGAAAGCAGTTGCGCAGAGCGAGGAAGAGCGGCTGATCGGGAATGCCTTCGATCTCGCCTGCAACCGTCCACCCGTCCCGGACGAACTGGCTGCAGCAGAGAATTTTATCCGCGCCCAGGCGGCTGCTTATCCTGATCACAAAACCCCGCGCGAACAGGTCTGGTCCGACTTCTGCCAGATGCTGCTTGCGAGCAATGCCTTCATGTATGTCGATTGATTCTCCGTTCCACTTCAATCGCCGCGCGTTTCTCCGAGTGTCTGCCGGAGGACTCGGTTCATTGGCGCTGTCCCATCTGTTCGCTCTCGATTCAGCTGGGCAATCGATCCCATCCCACGCGATGTCGGGAGTGTTGGATTCAGCCCTCCCTTTGACGCCAAAACCACCGCATCATCGTCCGCGAGCGAAGTCGGTCATTTGCCTTTTCCAGCACGGCGGGCCAAGTCAGATGGATTTGTTCGATGCAAAGCCGGAGTTGAACAAACGGGATGGACAGGATCATCCGGGCGAACTGGAAATCCATTTCGACAAGCAGGCGGGCAAGCTGCTCAAGTCTCCCTTTGGATTTCGTCGAGCGGGACAATGCGGGATGGAGTTGTCCGAGTTGCTGCCACACACGGCAGGGATCGCCGACGAAATCACGCTCGTGCGTTCGATGAAGACCGATTCCGTGGATCACGAATCGGCGTTGCGCATCATTCATAGCGGCAAATTTCAAGCGGGTCGGCCTACATGGGGATCGTGGGTTCTATACGGCCTCGGAACTGAACGACAGGATCTGCCCGCTTATGTGGTGTTGAGTGATCCGGGCGGGCTTCCAGTGGATGGCTTGAAGAACTGGACGTCCGGCTGGCTGCCGGCGGCTTATCAAGGAACTCAGCTTCGCAGCGAAGGAACGCCAATCTTCAATCTCGCGCCGCCAGCGGATGTGCCTGCTGAGGCGCGAGCCAATCAGCTCCGGCTGTTGGATTCTTTGAATCGCTCCCATGCAGGCACTCATCCTGGGAATTCCGAGCTGACCGCGCGCATCCGGAATTTCGAAATCGCGGCCCGAATGCAGAGCGCCGTGACAGATGTGATGGATCTGTCGAAAGAACCCGAACACGTGAAGCGGCTTTACGGGTTGGATCACGCCAACAAAGCCACGGCGAACTACGCCAAACGTTGCCTGATGGCGCGACGGCTGGTCGAGCAGGGTGTCCGATTCGTTCAGGTTTATCTAAGCGGTCAGCCGTGGGACACGCATGACAAAAACGCGGAGAAGCTGCGCGGGCTGTGTGAAATGACCGACCAGCCCAGCGCGGCGCTCGTACTCGATCTGAAGCAACGCGGCCTGCTGGACGACACGATCGTGCTTTGGACCGGCGAATTTGGACGATTGCCCGTGTCGCAGGGCAAGGACGGTCGCGATCATAATCGGCACGGCTTTTCATTGTGGCTCGCGGGCGGAGGATTCAAGAAAGGCCATATCCACGGTGCCACCGATGACTTCGGATACCGGTCGGTTCAGGACGTGGTTCGCGTTTATGACTTGCACGCGACGCTTCTGCACGCGCTGGGGCTGGATCATCGCAAATTGACCTACCCGCACGATGGACGGGACGACAGCCTCACGGACACGATCGTGACGAATGCCGAGGTCGTGAATCAATTGCTCGCATGAGGCCGGTTGCCACTGAGAGCATGGAATTGATCGTCGATTGTGCGATCTCCTCAGTAAATCTGTAGGTGGTGCCCTAATCTTAATCTTGTTCATTCTCTTAATCCTTTTTGCTGAGAGAGTAAGGATTAAGGTGCGCTTCGTGAAGCTGTGTGAGTCCGGGGGTGAAAGTCCCCTGAGTCTGGGCGGATGGTCCGCTCGGAATTCAACGTGAAAACAATGAATGGAAAGGTCTAACCAACCACCCAAGACCGAGGATTGCTTG
>SXMN01000021.1 GCA_005777315.1 Verrucomicrobiales bacterium | reverse complement strand
CTGTCTGATCGCTGATCGCCGCCAGAACTGGTGCGTTGTTCACTTCCTCGACGATCACGTTGAAACTTCTGCTGTCGCTCAATGCTGGCGCACCGTCGTCCGTCACGCGGACTGTGATTGTGTAGCTGCCCGGCCCCTGCGTCTCGGTTGGCGTCCAGGTAAATTCCCCGCTCGTGAAGTCAATTGCCGCTCCCGCAGGCGCGCCGGGTTCGAGGCTGAACAACAACTTCTGGGCCGGCAGATCAACGTCCGTGGCGCTCGCGGTGAACCTGAGTTGCGAGCCTTCCTTGATTGTCTGATCGATCAAAGGAGCGAGTGTGGGAGGATGATTCACAGGTTTGACGGTGATCGTGAATGTCTGCGGCGGGCTTGAGTCAACACCGCCACTCGCCGTGCCACCGCTGTCTTTCAACCGCGCCGCAACGATCGCACTGCCGTGCGTGTTTGGCGCGGGTGTGAAGCTCAACGCACCCGCGGGACTGATCGCGGGCTGAACAGAGAACAAAGCCGCGTTGCTGGCGCTCAATTGAAACGCAAGCGTTTGATCCGCTTCATTCGCGGGGCCGGCTCGAATGTTCGTGGCCCAACCTACAACCGTGTGCGGCCCGGAATCTTCATCGATGGCGAGATCCACGCCTCGGATGAACGAAGGCGGATCGTTGACGGCCGCAACCGTGATCGGAAAAGTTCTTGTCGTGGAGTCAACCCCGCCACCTACCGTTCCGCCATTGTCACGCACCGTCACCGTGATGATGGCCTGCCCGTGGCCATCCGGCGCTGGCTTGAAGGAGAGAATTCCGGTCGTGCTGGGGCTGGCAAAATTCACGGTCGGATTCGCGATGAGCCCGGGATTGCCCGACCTCGCAGTGAGAGTGAGAACCTGAATTTCGTTCACCGCACCCGCCGTGATGCCCGTCAAGTTGACGGTTTCTCCGGGTGAATCCTCCGATATCGTCAGCGCGGTGGGAGGGTTCAACGTGGGCGCGCTGTTCGGAGCGCCGACCGTGAGATTGAAACTGGTTTCCGCGGTGGCACCTTCCGCATCCGTCACCGTGATGGTGATCATTGCCTGGCCGGATTGGTTCGATGATGGAAGGACGATGACACTCCAATCGGCACCGCGGCCAGTGAGCAGGACATTGGTGTCCGGCACCAGTCTTGTGTTGGAAGATGTCGTCGAGAGCTGAAGCTGATCCGCTGGTGTTTCAGCATCACCAATGATGAAGGGAATGGACCCAGTGGGTCTGTTCCGAGTCCCCACTTGATCGGAAATCCTGGAGATGGTCGGGGGCGCGAGGACCGTCAGAATCGCTTCATTACTTGTGGTGGCACCCGCCGAATCGCTGACAACCACCGCATACGCGCCCTGGTTGATTTTCTGCAAATCGAGGAGCGTGAGAGTGCTGTTGGTCTCCCCGGCGAGATTTGATCCATTGAAGCGCCATTGGTATCGCAGGGGCTCGATGCCTGTCGCCGCGACAGAAAACGCGGAGGTGGCTCCGGCCCGGTTGGTGCGGCTCGCGGGGTGAAGCGTGATGATCGGTGGCGGGTCCGGGATCAGACAATAAGCCAGGCGGCTGGAGGGGATGATTTCCCGTCCCTGACTGGCGCTGGACCAAAAAAGCTGGATGACTGCCGGGTCCGTTGAATCCTCCACATACTCGATGGCGATGGGATACCGCTTGTTGGCGATCAATTCGATCGCGCCGCTGTTGGAAGCAACCGGGTGAGCGGCAAAGTCATCGATCAACAACTGATTGTTCACCCGCAACCTGACGCCTGCGTCCGATCGTGTCTCGAAAGTGTATCGCTCCGAGTGACGTGGCTGAACATAACCAATCCATCGCACTGAGTACGGCGTCCCGGCCCCAATCAACGGATCGGGTGAAGTCGCGGTCCAGTCGAAATCAATCACAGGTTCGATCCGGGACGCAATGGATGCGGTCAGGTTGGTGTCGCGAAAGTATTCCGCGGCGAGCCCTTCACACAGGCCGAGGATCGGATGCACGGTAATGTTCACGGCGGAAGAAACAGCGGCTGTTCCGAGGCTGTCGGTGGCACGGACGGTCAGCGTGTGTTTTCCCTGAAGCGCGTTCCGCCACTCGAATTGGAACGGCGCTGAAGTGCTCTCCCCAAGTTTTCGTCCGTCAGCAAAGAATTCCATGCTCACGATGCTGCCGCTCCGCGAAAGCGCGCCCGCGCTGATCACGATGTTCGTGGCGGCGGAGAAAACGGCGCGGTTCAACGGGCTCGTGATTGCGGCTGCCAGATATTGTTTGGCGCACGTTTCAAGATACCGCCCTGGAATGGGTGGATCTCCATTGGCAGGCGGTGGCGCGCCCGGCAGCCGCCAGGTGACCGCCAGGTGATCCATTCCGGAACCGTCTTTCATGAGAGCTTCGATGTAGTACCTCCTGCCTGCCTCGAGACGGATCGGCACGGAGCGGTTTTCCGGACGAGCCGGATTGCGTCGCGCTGTTCCCACCCAGTCACGCGGAGAGCTCGAAATCGGCTCCGCCGCGATCCTCACCTTCTTTGCCGGAGTGTCATCGGTGCTGAGATGGAGCGCACTCTGTTCATCCGAGCTGATATAAAATGTGTAATCCCCCGTGACGGGTGGATGCAGATAGCCGGAAAGTTTGACACCGTAGTTGTCCCCGGAGTTTGAGTGCGTTTCAAAGGAACTCACCAAATCAACGCGGTCGGGACAATCGGGAAACCTGACATCGTTCGTCAGTGTGTTCAGCGAGGAGCCTTGAATTTCATTGAAGACCTCGCGAAGGAGAAATCCCTCCGAACACGTTCCCGGCAATGTCTGCACCGTCAGGTTCGCCGACTCGCTCGTTGTGATGCCTGCCGGGTTGCTGATCACCACGTCGAACGTCCCCTGGTTCGCAGTCTGGAGATATGGGAAGGGCAAGGTCGAACTCGTCTCACCGGGAATGGCGATGCCTTGGAACCGCCACTGGTAACTCAACGGTTCCTCGCCAGTTGCAGTGACGGAGAAGGTCAGGTTCGCGCCAACAAAAGCACTCCGGCTTTGCGGCTGAATGGTGATTTTAGGCGGCAAGATGCCGGGCGGGAAGGCGGTCACTGATTCCACGATGCCAGAAGACCAGTCTCCGTTCGTCACACGGGCGCGGGCGCGCACCAGCCCGCTGGCTGGCAGATTCGGAACGCCCAGCTCCCAACCGCCGGCGATGCGAACGCCAGCGCCGAGCGGGGCCCACTTCGCCCCGCCGTCGGTGGATAATTCAAACGTCACGGCCTGGGCCTCGGGTGAAGCGCCACCTCGGAGCCACTCGATCCGTCCGGTCGCGATGGTCAACGTCTGCGTGGCTGTGTCATTGAGAAGGCGGGCGATGCGGCTTCGCGATCTTCCGCCAACAGCGCCAAAATCTCCGCCGATGATGATTTTGCCGTCCGCCTGAATTGCCGCGCTCCGGACATTTTGATCGGCGTTGGGATTGAAATTGTTGTCGAGAGTCCCATCTGGATCAAGCCGCGCGATGTGATTGCGAGGCACTGCACCAATCGCGGTGAACCTTCCACCGATGATGATCCTGCCATCCGTTTGAAGCACGATGCTCCAGACTTCATTGTTCACTTCAGGCTTGAACCCCGTGTCCAGACTGCCGTCCGTATTCAACCTTGCGAGGCGTCCTTGAGCGGTGCCGCTCACGTTGGTGAAGACTCCGCCGATGACCATTTTCCCGTCCACTTGCATCGCCGTGCTCCAGACGCGGGCGTCCACGCCGGGATTGTAAGAGGCGTCCAGCGTGCCGTCCGCGTTAAGCCGGACGATGTGGGGACGCACCGATCCATTGACGTTTGTGAAGATCCCGCCGGCGATGATCCTGCCGTCCGGCTGCAACGCGATGCTGCTCACGTCGCCATCCAGAACGGGATTGAAAAGCGCGTCGAGCGTGCCGTCGGGATTGAGCCGTGCCATGCGCGGATGCAGGACGCCACTGACGTTCGTGAAGGTTCCCCCGATGACAATCCTCCCATCCACCTGGATGACCATGCTGCTGATGTCACCATCAGGGATGGGAACGAAGCTGGAATCCAGCGACCCGCTCGCATTAAGCCGCGCGAGACTGTTGCGCAAAGTTCCGCCAACCGAATTGAATCGTCCGCCGATCAGAATCTTTTGATCCGCCTGAATCGCGGTCGTAAGAACCGCGCCACCATTGCTGATCGAGACATTTGCATCGAAGCCGGGATCAAGTGTGCCATCCGGATTGAAGCGCGCCAGATACTGACGGGTCGCTCCGCCAACGACACTGAACCAACCCGCGCATACGATCCTCCCATCAGGCTGCACAGCAGTGCTGGCAACGGCGCCGCCGACGGTGGGGGTGAAGCTGAAATCCAAATCACCCGGAGCAGCGACTGCGCACAACACCGGTATGGCACCTGAGCAGAGCGCCATCAGCGAACGGAGAATGATCCTCAAAACCTTCAAGTTCAACTGCGCGGGAAGCCTTCACTTTCAACCCTTGCTCAACAGCGAAAGGTGCTTCGTGAAATGTTTATCGAGCACCTCCACATGGAGATCTGGATGGCGGTGCAGCGCTTCCAGCATGCTGTCTTTGAACCGGCGGCCTTTGGCGTCGAGCCCGGCCGTCAGTACCGAACCGAAGGTGACATGGAGCAATTGCCGTCCGACCACTTCATCGAGATACAACGCCTCGTCCGCCGCGCCCTTCGAGAACGGCCGCAAGGCTTCGATCTGGGTGGTCGTGGTCGAGATGTGGTAGCTCTTCCGGTCCGTGTCGAATCGGCCGCGACAGTAGGCTGCGATCTCGGCAAAGGTATCAGGCGCGGTTCTGGCAAGGACTCTCAAGGCTTCGAGATAGCTCGTGCCGGCTGTCTTGACGTGCAGGAGTTCTCCACAAACGCGACCGATGACCGGGTAGGCGGAGAATTTATCCGAGCCGCTGTGGATGCTGATCTTGTAAGGGCCGCAGAACTTCGCGATGGCAACGTGCTGGATCAAAGACTTCTCGAACGCATCCAGGTCGCCCTTGAAATCAATTCCTTTCTCGAACTCACCAATGAAGCGTGGCGCGAGGCTGACAACGTTGGGAACCTTGCGACGCTTCAACTCCAGACCGAAGAACAAATGCTCCAGCGGAGAAGTAGGCGAATCAGTTTCATCCACGGACACCTCGATCTCGAACGGGCGTCCGGCACTGGCGGAGGCAATCGCCTCGCCCATCCGCGCCGCGTAAGCCACGGCATGAGCGTACTTCACCGCGGCACGGAACAGAGACTCATGGGTGAACTTCAGCGAATGGCCTCCCACATCGAAGGTTTGATTCAAGTAACCGTCCTTCCAGCCCGAGTAAGGGGCGTTCCGTCCGGCAACGGTGAATGTTCCGTCGTTTTCAAGCGCCGCCACACTCGACTCGATTTCACTGGCGGACATCTGATCGGCGTGGTTGTTCACGAACTCGCTCGGATCGATGGTGAAGAAGCTGAATCCGGCGGCGGCGGTGCGTTGCGCGTCTTCGGGAGTCTTCAGATGATCCGCGTCCGCACCCCACGGCTCCGTGTAGCCAGCCGTTTGCAGCGCCTGGACGGCGGCGCTCATGACTTCTTCCGGCGTCCGGTGAGTGCGCGCCATTTCGCGGATGGATTGCTGGGCGAAGATTGGCGCGAAGTCGAACTTCCGGGAGGCAGCCAGGTGGCCGGGCGTGGCGAGGCCAAGGCGATCTCCGTAGCCAAACGATTTCTTCAAACCAAGGGTCGTGGGTTTTGGAACATGCATGGGAGAGGACGCTTCCAAAGCCTCCACGGTGGCGCAAGGAGTATTTGGATGACAATCCGCGCGCAGGCAAAATCCTGGGGTGTGCTTAATGGCGGATGAGGCCGCTACTGGGAGCGCTGGCATCCTTGCCGGCGTTTTGACGCTTGGGGAACTCTTCCGAACTCACTGCCCACGCCGGCAGGGATGCCGGAGCTCCCAGGCCGGATCGGGTTCCACCCGCACCGACTTTTGCTCTCACTCAAAAATCTTGTTCCTTCACAGTTCAGGCTGGAGTTGCTAGACACCGTGCCCATCAATCATGAATGCAACCCTACGCACATCTGTTTCCCTGCTCGCCCTGTTCATCACCCTCGCGGCCACGGGCGCGGACAGGAAGGCGAAACCTGTCAAGCACTCCTTCCTGGCAACGGGCGGCGAGACGCGGCTGATCTCCGAAGATGGACAGGTGACATGGCGTCACGACCTCTCAACCCGAGACGGCTGGGTGTTGAAGAACGAGAACATCCTGCTGGCTGTGAACAGGAGCAAGGAGTTCCCCGGCGGTGGCGTGGTGGAGGTCGATCAGCGTGGGAGGTCGCATTTCAAATGGACCGGATCGCAGGAGGAAGTGAACACAGTGCAGATGCTGGACAAGAATCGCGTGCTGGTGACGGAGGCCGGACCGAAGCCCCGCATTCTTGAAATCGACCACGAGGGAAAAGTTTTGATCGAAGTTCCGATCCAGTGCCAGTTGACCAATTTCCACATGCAATCACGCATGACACGAAAGTTGCCTAACGGGAATTATCTCGTGCCGCAGCTCTTCGACAAAGTCGTCCGCGAGTATGACTCAACTGGTAAGATTCTATGGGAAGCGAAGACCCCTCACTGGCCGTTCACTGCAATCAGACTGCCGGATGGGAACACACTCGTTGGCTGCACCTATGGAAATGTCGTCGTTGAGTTCAATTCAAAGGCTGAGATTGTGTGGCAGGTCAGCAACGACGATTTTCCCGAGAAGCCATTCAAGGACGCTTGCGGCGTCCAGCGTCTGCCCAACGGAAACACAGTGGTGACCAGTTACGGCGCAAAACCCGGTGAGACGCGCCTCACCGAAATCACCCGCGACAAGAAGATCGTCTGGACTTACACCGACACTCGTCCCGCCGGCATCCACCATTTTCAAATCCTCAGCACGAATGGGAAGAAGTTGAAGCGGGCCGCGCTGCGTTAGGGTCTGCGCAAAAGCAGCTTCGGGTTTTGCTGGCGGTATCCTGACAGCACTGTCCAGACCGCACAGATCTATGACGAATGAGCAACGAAGTTACTGAGGAGAGCGCAGGATAGCCTACGGTCTCCTCAGTAGAATGTCAGGAGGCACCAGCCCTGGAGTTTGGACATTTCTGATGCAGCCAGGGGCGGCAGCTACGGAAGAGTCCGGCTTGCCGTCTCACAAATCAATTGGCTGTGTTTGCCGTCTCAAATGGCGGTGGTTGGGAGCGCCGCACTCCATATCAATCGTTGCAGAAGTGGGCGCATGAATTTCTGCTATTCGTGCGCCTCTCCCTCACCCCGGCCCTCTCCCGCTGGGAG
>SXMN01000214.1 GCA_005777315.1 Verrucomicrobiales bacterium | reverse complement strand
GAGTCATTTAATATCTTTGCTACATCAGGCATCCTGTTCAATCACGAAAGTCCGCGCCGCGGCTTGGAATTTGTGACGCGCAAGATCACTGATGCGGCGGCACGTATCAAACTGGGTAAGGCGAAGGAATTGCGTTTGGGCAACCTCGAATCCCAGCGTGATTGGGGCTTTGCGGGCGATTATGTCGAAGCCATGTGGCTCATGCTTCAGCAGGACAAGCCCGACGATTACGTGATTGCGACGAACGAGACGCATTCGATCCGGGAGTTCCTCGACGTGGCTTTCGGCCATGCCGGCATTGACTGGCAGAAACACGTCGAGATCGATCCGCGTTATTGCAGGCCCGCTGAAGTCGAGCTGTTGATCGGCGATGCTTCAAAGGCCAGACGCCAGCTCGGGTGGGAACCCAGGACGAAATTCGCCGACCTCGCCAAGCTGATGGTCGATGCGGATATTCAGCTTCTGAAGGATCACCGCGAGGGCAGGGTCAAGGTTCGGGATTGATCGCACCATGCCACGCGCCCTCATCACCGGCATCACGGGACAGGACGGTTCCTACCTGAGCGAATTGCTGCTTGAAAAGGGCTATGAAGTCCACGGCACGGTCCGCCGCACCAGCGCGCTGGGCCGTTCACGGTTGGATCATCTCTACAACAATCCCGCCATTTACAATCAACGGCTCTTCCTCCATTACGCCGAGCTGGATGATCCGACCACCTTGCGGCGTGTGCTGACCAAGGTGGCGCCCGACGAGATCTACCATCTGGCGGGGCAAAGCCATGTGGGACTCAGCTTCGAAATCCCGGAGTCCACCTGCGAGATGACAGCGATGGGAACCCTCCGACTGCTCGAAATGGTTCGAGACCTTCCGAAGGCGCCGCGCCTCTTCCACGCCGCATCGAGTGAAATGTTCGGCGAACCCAGGACCGTCCCGCAGGATGAGGAAACTCCGTTTGCCCCGATCAATCCCTACGGCTGCGCCAAGGCGTTCGCCACCCAGATGGTGACGATTTACCGCCGCACCTTCGGGCTCTTCGCGTGCAATGGAATCATGTTCAACCACGAGTCTCCGAGGCGTGGGGAGAATTTCGTAACGCGAAAAATTTGTCGCGCGGCCGCGGCCATCAAGCTCGGGCAACAAAGCGAACTGCTCCTCGGCGATACCTCAGCGCACCGCGACTGGGGCCATGCGCGGGACTACGTTCGAGGCATGTGGTTGACTCTTCAGCACCGCGAGCCGTCCGACTTCGTTTTTGCCACCGGCCAACTGCATTCAGTGCAGGAGGTCGTGGAGCTTGCCTTTGAAACGGTCGGCCTCGATTGGCGGAGTCATCTAAAACGTGACCCTCGATTCCTCCGGCCAGCAGAGCCACAGCGCCTCGTGGGCAATCCCGCGAAAGCAAAACGGCAGCTCGGTTGGGAAGCCCAAACGGCTTTCCGTGATTTGATCCGCGAAATGACTGAAGCTGAACTGACTCTGCTCTCGGCGAAGACTTAGCCCGACGCTTTGGTGTTTTCGGGCGAGAACTCGCCCTCCCAGCGAGCCATGACGGCGGTGGCAAGACAATTGCCGACCAGGTTCACCGTCGTACGTGCCATGTCCATCAGTTCATCCACGCCGATGATGAGAACCACACCTTCGAGCGGGAGGCCAAATGTAACCAGCGTTCCGGCGAGAATCACCTGCGAGGCGCGCGGGATGCCGGCCATGCCTTTGCTCGTCAACATCAGGGTCAACATCATCAGGAGTTGCGTGCTGAGCGGAAGATCGATGCCCGCGGCTTGCGCGACGAAAACCGAGGCCACGGCGAGGTAGAGAGTGGAGCCATCCAGGTTGAACGAATAGCCAATGGGCATGACGAAGGAGACGATCCGCTTCGGAACTCCAAATTGAATCATGCGCTTCATGGCATCAGGCATCGCGGCATCGGATGAAGTGGTGGAAAAGGCGAGCAAAGCCGGTTCGCGAATGGTTTTCAGAAACCGCAGCACCGGCACCCGGGCCCACAGTGCCACTGGCAGCAATACCAGAACGCAGAAGACGATCAGGGCGGCGTAGAGTGTGAGTATCAATTTGGCCAGATTGACCAGAACACCGATTCCACTGTGGCCGATGGTATAGGCCATTGCGGCACCCACGCCAAAGGGAGCGAACATCATGACGATGCCGGTGAACTTGAACATCACCTCCGTAAGCCCTTCGCAAAAACTCAGCATGGATTCGCGCGGCTTGCCATGCACCTGGGTCAGGGCGACGGCGAAGAGGATGGCGAAGAACACGACCTGCAAGACATCGTTGGTGGTGGCGGCCTCGAAAAAACTCTTCGGCACGATGTGCTCGATGATGCCCTGCCAGGTGACTTTGGTGGCGGTCACCTTGTCGGCGGCGGCTCCAGAGGGCGGCAGTTGGACTCCCACGCCTGGCTGGGTCCAATTCACGAAACCGAGCCCCACCACAAGCGCCAGCGTGGTGACGATCTCGAAATAGAAGATCGACTTGAGCGCCAGCCGTCCCACCGCCTTCAAGTCGTCGCTGTGCGAAGCAATGCCGACGACGAGTGTGCCGAACACCAGCGGCACGAGGATGCATTTGATCATCCGCAGGAAAATGTTCGAGACGACCTTGAGATGCTGGGATTGCTCGGGGAAAAGCCAGCCAATGAGAACGCCGGCCACCATGGAAAACATGATCCATTGAGTCAGGCCGATCTTGCGTAAAGCTCGCCACATAACAGGAACGATGCGCCGCAGGCTATCGGGTGAGGCCGATTTGTCCAGCAATGGGCTTTTCAAATTCTGCCATGCACACAGTCTCTTCAGTAAGGACTGCCGCCACCGGACTGTCGGTTTTCCGCACATTATCCGGTCCAGCAGCAGGTGATTTCTTCGACCTTCATCCCAGCAACCAGCCTTGCGGTCTTTTTGATCCGTGGCGGCTTTCCGTCATGGATTGAAAAGAATTGAAACATTTGTCGGCCACCGGACATTTGGTGGGTGAAGTGAACAGTGTGTATTTCATCAAAGTTGCGCTGGCCGCCACCGGGATCAGGGGCTGTTGCCATCCTTAAACGTCAGATCAGATGGCCATCCTGCCCGAATCGAACGAACACGCCCAGCGTTCAGAATTGAATCTGGATGCGTGCGTCGAGGCCGTCCGGGCTGGCGACCGCGAGGCATACCGCCGCATCATCGAAGCATGCGAGGCAAAGGTCCGGATCATTCTGGCCGCGATCCTGCCCGAGCAAAACGACGTGGATGACATCGCCCAGGAGGTGTTCGTCACCGCTTACACCAAGCTGTCGGATTACAAGGTCGGGTCAGATTTCATCGCGTGGCTCAATGCCATCACACGCAATCTGGCCCTCAATGAGCGCCGACGCTGGTTTCGCCATGCCCGGTTCAAGGACAAGTTCGAAGCGGAGTTGGAAACCGCGATTGAGCCATACGTGACCGGTTTTGCCGGGCATTATGAAGGCAATGTTCTGGAGGCGTTACGCGAGTGCCTGCGGCGGCTGGAAGATCCGGCACGTCGTGTGACGGAGGATTTCTACTTTCGCGACCTTTCCAGCGACGAGATCGCCCGGCGGCTCGGACGCAAAGGCGGCTGGGTCCGGCTGACTCTGTTTCGCGCGCGTGCGGCCATCGCAGCCTGCCTCCAGAGCAAGGGAGTGAGTTGAAATGATGGGGCGCCTTGAACAACTTCTCTGCGGCCTGCGCGAGCGCCAACTGACTTCGGCGGACCGCGATGAACTGCTCTCGCTCGTGCGTGGGTCGGAAGCTTTGTGCCGGCTTGCCGCGCGCGACCGCATCATTGACCGTCTGCTGCGTGAGAGCCACAGGGCTCCGTTGAGCGCTGACCTTGTCCTCAAGGCCATTGCGCGCGGACCGTCCGATCTTCCCGACAAAACGATGGCCGAACTGAATCAATGTCCGGCTCCTGGCGTTCCTGTCATCGTCCGGGGTTGGGAGAAATTGAACTGGCTTTGGCTCATGTTGACAGGTGACCGGTCCAAGGCATGGAGGATTGCTCTCGGAGTCGCTCTCATTGCGATCACCGCTGGCATCTTCTGGTTCGGGAAACAGCCGCAGCCGCAGGTCATCCTGGGGCAATTCACCGCCACCGTCGGCGAACCAATCGTGCGTCACACAGGGCAACGCTCAACGCTCAACGCTCAACGCTCAACTCCTGTTCACTTGGGCGACCGCATTGAGACCGGCGACGGGGACCGGGCGGAGGTTCAGTTCAACGACGGCACGACCTTAAGGCTGCATTTCAACACGGTGGTGGAAGTTCAAAGTTCAAAGTTCAAAGTTCAGAGTTCCGAAGCGACACTGCAACGGCCATCCGAAATCCTTCTGCTGCGCGGACAGATCTGGACCAAGGTGCAGACGCTGACCAACGCGCCGCAGTATGCGGTGCGAACTCCAGTCGCCACCGCCATCGCGCGTGGCACGGAGTTTGGCGTGAAGCTGCAACGGTCGCCCGCCGCGACAAACGCTCAAACTGGAAACTCGAAACCCGAAACAAATCTTCTGGCTGTTCTCACCGTCAAGGAAGGCGCGGTCGATTTCACCAATGCGCTCGGCACGGTGCGGGCGACGGCAATGACTGAATCGACCGCAGGTGCCAGTTCCGCCCCGACGGAGCCGAAGCGGCTTCAGACATTGCAGGTCGTGCAGCTCGCACCTGGTTCCACTTGGTCGCTCGTCAGCTCGCCGCTCGCATTGCCCGATGCGGCGGAGAAGCTGGCGGGTGGCGGTGGCTGGGCTGGATTGAAGCTGCGTGATTTCGCGATCGGTCTTGCCCTAACGAACGCAGCCACACCTGGCACGAGCAACGAAGTGCGCGTGGCGCAAGTCTTCCAGGCGTCGCCTGCCGGTCGCGCCGGAATGAAAGCGGGAGATGTTCTGCTCGCGTTCGAGGGCCGCCCCGTGACCAATGCGATCCAGGTCGAGCAGACGATTCTCTTGCGTCCGAACAGCGACACGACCCTCAAGCTTCGACGCGGCGGAGAAGAGCAAATCGCCTCACTGATCATCACCAACCAAGCCGGCATTCAGCCCGGTCCGACGCTCTCCACTGGGCAAAGGGCACAACTTGCGAACCTCACTCGCGAGTTTGTCGAAGGCGGGAACCACCCCAAGCCGGGTGCGAGATTGGTGGGTGAACCTGGGAGCGCAGGCATCCCTGCCGGCGAGAACTCGTCGGTTAAAGACCGGCGATACAAAGCCGTGGCCCGCGTCGCTGGTCCGAAGACTCTCCAAGCCGCCGCGCAGAACAACCTGGGCGTGATCTTCGAGAGCGAAGACGCGCTTGGGGCCGCAATCCGGGCATACAATCGCGCCTCCTGCATCGCTCCGGAGGTGCCGCTCTACCACTTCAACCTCGGTCTGGCGCTGCGGAAGATTGGGAGTTTCGAGCGGGCGGAGGAAGAGTTTGAGGCGGCTGCACGGCTGGCACCGGCTTCGACCGAACCGCGCAAATGGCTGGCCAGCACGCGTTCCCTTCTGGGCCGGCACCAAGAGGCGTTGACAGAGACTGAGGCTGCGCTCGTTGTCGCTCCGAGCGACCACAGTCTGTGGGAGCTGAAGGCGCAGCTTCTCAACGTCACCGGACGTTTCACCAATGCCCTCGAAGCCGCGCGCAAGGCGGTCGAGCTCGATGCCGGTTGCGCGACGGCGCACGGTTATCTGGCGGTCGCGTTCCACCGGTTGGGCAATCTGCGCGAGGCGGAGACCTCCTATCAACGTGCGCTGGAGTTGGCGCCGTTCGACGCGCTGCATCACATGGACCTCGGTGTCGTCCTTAGGAGCCGCGGCCAGTTTGCTTCTGCGGAGCAGCGCCTGCGCAGAGCCATTGAACTGCGCCCGGACCTGATTGTCGCCTACGAGAATCTGGGTTTGCTCTACGCCAGCACGCGGCGCGAAGCACAAGCAGAGGAAACTTTCCTCAAGGCACTCAAAGTCGATCCCGACAACGTGGAAATCCTGCGCAAGCTGATCTACCTCACCGCGGAAAACGGACGGCTCGATGAAGCGGAAACGCGCGCCCGCAAGGTGCTGGAGCTGGCACCGCACGATTCCGGTTCTCACAACGATCTCGGTGAAGTGCTGCGGCAGAAAGGAAAATTCGACGAAGCGATCCAATCCTACCGCAAGGCGCTGGAGTTGCGCCCGGACTCCCCCGGTGTGCTGAACAACATCGCGATCATCCACGCCATGCGCGGCCAGTTCGCCGAGGCGGAAAAGACCTTTCGGACGCTGATCGATCTTGCCGCGAAAGATCGCCGGATTTACCCGCTCAACTTCCTGATAAACCTCGCGATGGTATGCGACAAACAAGGCAAACTTGAAGATGGGGAGAAGTTCTATCGGCAGGCTCTGGCTTTGGAGCCGAACGATCCCGGAATCTGCAACAGCCTCGCCTGGTTCCTCGCCGATCATCAGCTCAAGCTTGATGAAGCGCTGACGCTGGTGCGCCGTGCCATTCAAGCCGCGCCAAACGATCCCAACTTCCTCGACACCCTCGGTTGGGTTCACTTCCAACGCGAGGAACTGGACGAGGCTGAGAAAGCTTTCACCGCAGCCCTCGAACTGGCTCCTCAGCATCCTTCCGCACCGAAGATTAGCGAGCATTTGAAGAAAGTTCAGGAGAAGAAAGGAGCGGTGAAGAAATGAAATGCTCCCAGAGCAAAGCCTTCGAGAGCCGAATGCTTGGCATTGGTAAGGACGCGTTCCACCACGTCTCCGTCTCTCTCGATGGAGGAAATGTACGGACTTGCCCTTCCTCGTCAGGAGGCAAACGGGTTGGCCATTACCACTCTTCTCCCATCCAAACGCGCAAAGGTTTGATCAGGGACGACGTGGAAGTCGTCCTTACTGGCGCGGGTGCCTGCGTTTTCACATCACGCGCGGCCCGAAAGCGCCAGAGGACTGGCGCACTCCACGACGCAAGCGAATGCGCCGCCGTTCCAAACCTCCGCGAGGTCTTGGACTGCGCCAGTCCTCTGGCGCTTTGGCTACAACGTCGAGAGGCTGTTCCTGTCCCGAATCGCGCCCGCAGACTGGAAACGCAAATGTTCACGGTTCGGAGAACCGCTGGATGCGCTCTGAATCTTGGCGCTTTGACTGCGATTGGGGCGCGGACCGCCACGTCCGCGAATCGGGCGCGAAGAGATTCGCGCGAACATGGCTGTCCACTCACCGAGCACCACAGGCTCACCGCTTCGATGCGTCGCCGTCGCTGCGCTCGTGAGCACGGCAGCCTTGGCAAACCCACTTGCATCGGAAGCGACAGGGCAAATCCAAACGGTGGCCGGGGTAAATCAGTCAGGGACGACGTGGAAGTCGCCCTTACCGGCGCGGGTGCCTGCGTTTTCACATCACGCGCGGCCCGAAAGCGCCAGAGGACTGGCGCACTCCAGGACGCAAGCGAGTGCCGACGCCGCGCTCGAACTTCCGCGAGGTTTTGGAGTGCGGTGGCAAAGTGAAACGACGACACCGCTTTGGATTGGAGAAGGAGCTTCCTTCAACCACGGAAGACCTGATGAAGAACGTGCCTTCTCCCGGAATCCAAAGCGCCGTCGTCACTGCGTTTAGCCGGCGCACTCCGGAAGCTGGCGCACCTTTGGATGCTCCTTCCTCCACCAGGCCCCTTTTCCTCCCTGCTGAATCAACACAACCATCAGCCTCAACAAAGCATGACAACCAATAGATCAACTCAACTCACAAAACGACTGGCAGCCCTGGCTCTCATGGTGCTGGCTGGCGCGTGCGCGCAGGGCCAGACCTGGCAATCCGAAAATGTTTTGCTGCCGGGACCGGACGCCGCCTCTGCTCCGAGCGGCCTTGGCGCAACAGTTTTGGTAAACCCGTTCAATTCGCTTCCAGCTCCGAGTGTTTTTCTTGGTCGCGACACTTACGATTCCGGGGCGGCCAGCATTCTGTTGCTGACCCCCACCGATTCCTCGTCTTCGTTGTTCACGTTGCAGAATCTGGACAGCGCCCTCGCGTATGCTAGTGACTTTCTTCGCGGACCCGGTGACACCCTCTATGCCGTCGGTCACGCAGACGTGGATCCAAATGCAAGGAACGTCACCCACAATTGGAGGGTGCGGAAATCTCTGTCTCGCGGAAACCCAGGCTCCTGGGGAAATGACGACTCGTTCTCGTTCGGCAAAAATGCCTATTCGAGTGCCCGCTCGGCAGCCATTGATTCGATGGGCAATGTGTTTGTCGCTGGCATCGCGCGGGACGCACGGTTTTCCATCCCTCACTGGATCGTTCGTCGCAAGAAACCGGCACTGACAGATCCTTGGACCACGGTATTCGATGCCAAGAATGGCAACGTGAACATGCGGCCAAGTGCCTGTTCCTTTCCTGGCAACTCCCGGAATCCAACTTCGGCGATTTTCACCACCAGCGATCTGAACTCCAAATGGACCGTGATGCGAAGTCAGCAGTTGGGGGATAATGGAACCTGGCAAGAGGTTGATTCCTGGACCGGTGGCGGCACCGAGGCTTCCCCCTGCGAAATCAGGTTCGATCCGTTCAGCGGAAACCTTTATGTCGCTGGCTTCCGTGGGCTCAATGGAAAGAACCCTTCCGGCTGGGTGATGCGTATGAGCCCTGATGGCGGAAACTCGTGGACCCCGTTGCTTGACGCCGCCGGAGCCTCGAGCTGGGCGTCGAAAATCGCTATTGATGGTGAAGGCAACGTCACTGTTTCCGGTGTGGTCAACCCAACCGCGAACACCCCCGCGAACAAACCGCTTTGGAAAGTGATTCGCTGCACCGATCCCACGAGTCCATCAAGCTGGGCCGCGTGTTTCGCTTCCGCGGACACGCTTCCCTTTGGCGAGAACACCTACGCCAAAGGCTACGGCATCTCCGCAGATTCCTTTGGGAACGTGTTCGCGACCGGCTTGGTGAGTAACTGGACAGATACCTCAACAGCACCCGCGACGGTTTACTCGGGCGACCGCGTGGGTCTGCTTCGTCTGGTGCCGTGATAACGGTGTGCAATCTTTAAACACTTCATCACCCAATGAACTCGATTTTCGCTCGGTGGACTTCGGCCACCATTCTGGCGCTCCAGCTTGCGGTGATAAAGGGGTACGCCCAGCCAACTGTCGAATGGCTGACCGTGGCGGGCACCGCGCGTCAGGACGTTCCCAGTGACATGGCCCTCTCATCTGCCGGGGAATTGCTTGTGACCGGAAACTTCGACGGGCGTAACGGTGGCTTCCCGGAGACCGTCCTCATCAAGTTCGATACGAAGGGGAAGGAAATCAGCCGACAGGACACGCGGGGAGAACTGATCCGGGGCGTGGCCGTGGATGCGAGGGGAAATTACTATCTTACCGGCCAGGTCTGGGACCCGAACAGATTTGGGATTGGGGTGAAGAACGATTTCTATCTTGCCAAGTATTCGCCCAGTGGCGCGCTGCTCTGGGAACGGGCCACGGGTTCCGGAGGAACCGTCGGCTATCACGGAGGAGACGGAGGATCGAAAATCGCCTTGGACCTGGAGGGAAATATTTACGTTGCGGGCACGGCGACGGGAGCGGGTGTTTTCGGCCACGTTACCTTCACCGGCGCGGGAGGTCCGTTGCTCTGCAAGTACGATCCAGATGGAACCCTGCTGTGGGTGAAACGCTTGGCGGATACCGGCGGAGGCGCATGGGGAATCGCCCTTGATCCCAGCGGGAAAATCGTGGTCGCAGGTTACCTCAAGAACAGCTTTTTCGTCGCGAAGCATGACGCGCAAGGCAATCAGGACTGGATCAGGTCAGAATACGGTGGAGACGCGGTCGCCGTGGACAGTCAAGGCAACATCTTCGTCAACGGAGGGGAGTGGGGTGGAAATGTCATGCTCTGCAGCAAGCTGGCTCCGACCGGCGAATCGATCTGGAGCCGGCGTGTTACTGGAGTCTATCCCTTAAACGTAAAACTGAATTCGATGGGGGAGCCGATTTTCACCGGTCAGTTTTCCGGCACGGTGCGGCTCGATGATCACTTGGTCCAAAACAAGAACCGGACAATCGGGGACCACTATTTGATCTCCAAGGCGGATGCCAACGGAAGGTTTCAATGGGCTCTCGGAGGCAACGATGACGCGTTGGTGAGAGTGGGACCGCTGGTTGCGGACGCACAAAACAACATTTACGTCGCCGGTTCTCTGCGATTCATCATGACTTCCACCGACTGCTTCTGTGATAAAGGATCCTTCGGACCGTTCCCTCTGACCATGCTGTTCGGGGGCATTGACGAAGATATGTTTATCGCCCGCTTGAGCGAGCCCCCCAGCTTGGTTCCTGAAATCAAGGTCACGAGGGATGGCTCCAACGTGAAACTGTCATGGTCGTCAACCGTCGGCACCGGCTACTTCCTCGAATCGGCCAACGTACTGCCGGCTACGAGTTGGACTGCCGTTTCGGAGACGCCATCGGTCGCGGGCGGTCAGAACGCCGTCACCGTCACCACCGGGAGCGGTTCCAGATTTTATCGACTAAGAAAACCATGAGCGAAAAGAATGTAACTCCGACTTCTCAAGAGGCGCGTTTAGCTGGCAGGAAACCAAGCACTACAGCGCACGCTGCAAAGCGGCTCCAGACTCGAAGGCTTGTGTTCTCCTGGTCTTTGTTGGCCGCAATTTTGACACTCGCGTTTCAAACGCTGCCGATCCAAGCGCAAGGTGTCGTGCAATGGGTCAAAGTGGACGGAACCACGCAGCATGATTCGATGACCGAGTCTGCTCTCGGCTCCGCAGGGGAGATTTATCTATCGGGGCGTTTCGGTCATATGGGTACTCACAATCCGATGGAAGCAGTCTTGTTCAAATACGACTCGAACGGACAGCAAACCACCGTCCAGTCCTGGCGCGGAGAATTCGTCAATGCCGTCGCAGTGGATGCGCAGGGAAATTATTATTTGACCGGCAGGGTGTCAGATCCCGATGCGCTTGGAGTGGGACGCGCCTACGATTTTTATCTCGCCAAGTACGCAGCCAACGGAACCCTGCTCTGGGAACGAACCGCGGGCACTCCCAGAGATTCACCGAGGACCTACTCTCAGGACGGCCAAGCGGGATGGGAAATCGCTTTGGACGCCGCAGGAAATGTTTACGTTGCGGGACGATCACTAGGCCCGGCCGTCTTTGAATCAACCACCTTTCCCAGCACACCGGGCGGTCCTTTGCTCTGCAAGTATGCGCCGGACGGCACACTGTTGTGGGTGAGGCGCGCGGAAGGCAAAGGGTTGGTATTCGGCGGCACCCAGTTAGGTGGTGGGGATGCTTCCAGCATCGCCGTTGATGCGGATGGAAACATTGTCATCAACGGCACCATGACCAAAGGGTCGGCCAATTTTGACAGTGTCATCATCAACATCACCGGAACCTACGATCACGGAGCATTCGCGGCGAAATACAGTTCTGCGGGGCAAATCATCTGGGCTAAAGCGATCTCCTTCGGAGGGGTAGCTGTGGATCGGCAAGGCAACACCTTCATCAGCGGTCCGACCAGCAACGGCCAGGCATTTTTCGATGGAACTTCGACTCCGGTCTCCGATCCGTCCGGCTACAAAGCATTCGTTGCAAAATTCAATCCCGCCGGCGCGTTGCTTTGGACGAAAGCGGCTCCAACCGGCGGGCTGCTTGCGGATGGACAAGGAAACATTTACTCCGGGCCGGCCAAGCTCGATCCGATGGGCAATTTGATTTGGGATCGAACGGTTCCGGGAGCAAGCCTCACCGTTGGGAGTTTGAATGACCGGAATGAACCGGTGTTCACCGGCACCATCAAGGGAACTGTCAACTTCGACAGCCATGTGGTCCAAAGTGACGCCGACGAATACGACGATTTCGTGATCTGCAAAGCGGACGCGCATGGAAAGTTTCAGTGGGCAGTGAGCGTCACGAGCGGGAACCTGGAACCTCGGCTCGCTCAGGGTTCCATTTCGCTCGGGTCAATCGTGAGCGACCGCTCCGGTAATATCCTGGTCTCCGGCAATGTGAATTGCCCCTGGTCGTTTGCCCAGCAAACAGACGTTTGCGATGCCGTCGGCAAGTTCGGTGACTTTCCTGTCTCGGTGCAACTCGGAGGGAAAAACGATTTCTTCATCGCCCGCATCACCGATCCGGCGCCCGTGTCCGTGACATTGAAAGCGTCACGAACTTCTGCGGGTCTCGTGCTGTCGTGGCCTACATTGGTTAGCGGTTTTGTACTGGAGTCCGCCACAGCCTTGCCCACCGCGAATTGGTCCGCCGTGCCGGAGACGCCGTCGGTCGCGGGCGACCAGAACGTTGTCACCGTCACCGCCGGGGGCGGCGCGAAGTTTTACCGATTGAGGAAGCCGTGAGCAATGCCACGAGTCATACGCCTGTGCATCACCCACAAGTCCCGGCGATGGTTTCAGGGCCAACGGCCCGGTCTCATTCCAGCCTGGGCCAACGGCCCAGGCTGCTGGGGCAAGAGGTTCAAAGGGCTGAAGGCCCGGTTCAGGCTTTTCAGCATGCTCCGAATGAATCGGGCCTTCAGCCCTCGATGGCGGGCGGAAATGCTGACCTGGGCCGTTGGCCCAGTCTGGTATGGCCCGCACCTTTGGTGCGGCCGGAAAGAGTTCACAGAACTTGTGAGCGATTCCTCGAAGCCACGGATGCTCTGCCCGCCGCGAACTGGTCAGCCGTGCCGGAGACGCCGTCGGTCGCGGGTGATCAAAACGTCGTCACCGTCGAGGCTGGGAGCAGTGCGAGATTTTTCAGATTAAGAAAATTATGAACCGAAAATTTGTAATGCCGAGCTTCCCTCCAGCGCGCACCGACTCGTCACTCGGGACCCGCACATCAAGATTCCTCTGGCTGACTCAGGCTTTGCTCCTTGCTTCCGTTCTCGGGATGACCTCTGGGCAAGCCCAACCCACTGTCGAATGGGTGACCGTGGCCGGGAGTCTGGCGTCTGAGTGGCCCCAGGACATGGCACTTTCGCCTACAGGCGAGACTCTCGTCGTGGTGACTGATCGGACATGGCCGGCCACCGGCCCGGAAACGGTCCTCTACAAATTCGATTTGAAGGGGACGCACACTGGCAGCCAGGCTTCACGCGGCGAGGACATCCAAGGCGTCGCTGTAGATTCCAAGGGCAATTACTATCTGACCGGGCGAGTCTGGGATTCCGAACGCCTTGGGATGGGAGTCGTGAATGACTTCTATCTCGCGAAGTATTCCTCCACCGGCACGTTGCTCTGGGAACGAGCCACGGGCTCACCTGGAACCGACATCAAGTACGAAACCAGAGGTGGCTCCAGGATCAGCTTCGACAAGGCAGGCAACGTCCTTGTCGCCGGTTATTCGAGCGGGCCAGCAGCGTTCGGCAATGTGACTTTCCCATCCGAGACAGGAGGTCCCTTGATCTGCAAGTATGACCCAGCCGGCGGATTACTCTGGGCGAAGAGGGTGGAAGTGAGATCAACCGGCTTCAGCGGCACGGGCATCGGCGGCATCGCTTTGGATGGGGAAGAAAACATCGTCATTTGTGGATATCTCTATAACGGGAACGTCGATTTCGGTGGAACTTCTGTGAAAATCGCAGGCCCCTATGGTAGCGACTCCTTCATCGCGAAGTTTGACCGCGATGGAAGGCCAACATGGATTCGTTTGGGATACGCTGCCGGCGGCGTGGCAGTGGATAGGAAGGGAAATATTTATTTCAATTGCGGGAAGCTCAATCCGGCAGGCGAAGTGGAGTGGGTGAAACGCATTTCCGGCGCATATCCAGGGAATGTCGCCTTGGATTTCAGAGGCGAACCCGTTTTCACGATGACGGGCAGGGACAAATGGAAATGGGATGAAATCGCTTTCAACAACAGCGATGGAGGCGGATCACTCGTGATCTTGAAAGCAACCTCCAGCGGAGCCTTTCAGTGGGCGATCACCGACCAGGGCGATGCCATGCCTGACTTCCGGCTAATTCGCTCCGACGGGGCAGGAAACCACTACGTTACTGGCGCATTGTCGTGCGACTATCCGAACGGTGTCGAAACCTGCGGCAGCAGCACTCTCGGCTCGTTCCCACTGGTCACGCAGTTCGGCGGTCAAAGAGACATCTTCCTCACCCGCCTGAGCGAACCAGTCCCAGTGACTGTCGAATTGAAGATCGCGAGAACGGCGTCCGGCCTCGCGCTGTCGTGGCCAACGGCACAGAACGGTTTTGTTCTGGAGTCAACCGAGGCCTTGCCCGCTGCGAGCTGGTCTGCCGTGCCCGGCACCCCGTCCGTGGTCGGCGATCAAAGCGTCGTCACCGTCGAGGCTGGGGGCGGTGCGAAGTTTTACCGATTGAGGAAGCCGTGAAGTTTTCATGCGACAGGGCGAACGTGACTGAATGCGCTGGCTCGCTGGCGTTTTGGAGTACGCCGCCAAAGCCCAACGGCGACGGCACTTTCGATCCTGGCAATCCGGCTACTTGCAGGCGTCGGCGAAGCTGTGCTTTTTGGCGAAAATGTGATGGCGCTAGCTGGCCACGCAGCGGCTTGCTCCCGGTGCGATGCTCAGATAGTTTTCTCACATGGCAGCAACCACGACAACCTCGCACATCATCCTGGACGATCAGGGCCGGGCGTGGGTGGATGACACCAACGTCAAAGTCATCGAAATCGCCCTGGACCATCTGGCCTACGGATGGAATGCCGATGCGATTCACGAGAATCACCCGCACCTTTCCCTCGCGCAGGTGTACGCGGCTCTGGCTTGGTATTACGATCATCAGACGGAATTGGATGCAGAGATCGAACGACAGGAGGAACGAGTACGTGAGCTGCGAGCCGTCGCCGCTCCTTCAGCCCTCGCACGCCGCCTTCTTCGTCGGACTCGATGAGTCTTGGGCTCTACATGGATGTTCACGTGCCCCTGTCCATCACGCGCGGCCATCGGCGTCGTGGCGTGGACGTGGTAACTGCCCAGGACGATCAAACCACGCGTTTCCCCGACTCAGATCTGTTGGAGCGCGCCACCGAGTTGGGACGGCTGCTTTTCTCTCAAGATGAAGACTTGCTGGCAGAGGCAGTGCTACGACAGAGGAACGGCAAGGCATTTGCGACAGTCATCTTCGCCCGGCAGTTGGATTTGTCGATTGGCCGCTGCATCGCTGACTTGGAGGCTCTGGCCAAAGCCGCCGGGTCTGGAGATGCGCAGGGTCAAATCATTTTTTTGTGAGCTTTGCTGCATGGGTCGAGGAGTGGGACATCGTGCCAGCATGCCTCCCCCTTTTGAATACTCTGGGAAACGCGGGTTTACTCTCATCGAACTGCTCGTCGTCATCGCCATCATTGCGATTCTGGCCAGCCTTTTGTTGCCTACGCTCTCGAAGGCGAAGCACGCCGCGCTGGCGACGGAGTGCCGGAATAACCTGCGAACGCTCGGTCTGGCCTTGCAGATGTACGTGGATGAAGCCGAGCACTACCCGACGACCATAGGCAACGTCGGCCTCGTCGGGGCCAATGCAGTCTATGGCGTGCTCACGATGAGCGATTGGAAGGAGACGCTGCTGCCTTACGTCGGTCTGGCGAGCAGTCCCGGCGAGCGGATCGCGATCGACAAATACGTCAATCTGCGCGTGCTCCGGTGCCCTTTCATTCTTCGCAAGCCGGATGGCTCGACTGGCAACAGTCAGTACGCCTATAACGCCTCCGGCACCGCGCCGCTTCACAGCATCGCCAACCTCGGCCTGGGCGGATTCGCGGACGAAGGATTGAAACCCACCGCGGAATCCAAGGTCGTGGCACCGGCCAGCCTGGTTGCCGTCGGTGACGTGGAGCCGGGAGCGACGACGACACTCCCGCCGGGTTTTCCGCTTCGCAAGACGTTCATGGGATCGTCCGTGTTCGATGTGGTTTCAACCAACCGCATCTCCTGGCCGGGCGCCGTTCATAACGGCCAGGCGAACGTGCTTTTCTGCGACGGCCACGTCGAATCCGCGCGGCAAACGAACTGGGTTTCCTCATCCGCCGCCGCTCGCACCCGCTGGAACAACGATCACGAGCCGCATCAGGAAACGTGGGAGCGACGCTGACCCTCCAAACTCGGAGCCCCAATTCCCACACTCAACGGAAACACACATCCGCAACGTCCAGCTCGCGCAACTCGTCGGCCACCCAGTCGGGTTGATGAAGCCGGAGTTCCTCGCTCGTATGTCCACCGGTCGCCACGGCCAGAACGCGAGCGTTCACAGCCCGAGCGCATTGGATGTCGAGGGGAGTATCGCCGATCACGAGAATCTCATCGCCTCTCAACGAACTTCCCACCAACCGGCTGCCGCGTTCCCTGGCAATGACGGCCAGCTCGTTGCGGTTCTCGTGATCATCCCCGAATGCTCCGGAGCGAAAGTGGTGCCACAGGCCGTAATGCCGCAGTTTGATTTCCGCGCCCAGACGGATGTTGCCGGTAAGCAGGCCGAGCGCGGGTGAACGAGGCAGCCGTCCGAGAGCCTCGATCCAGTCATGCACTCCGAAACAGACCTGCCCGTGGAATTGTCCGAGGAAATGATCCAGCCAGAAGACATACGCGTCGAAGAAACGCCGCTGGTTCTTTGCATCATGGGAAATCTCCAATTTTAGAAAACATTCTCGCACCAGACCGGTATCCGTTCGTCCAGCGAAGCTGACCCCCTTCGTGACTCCCGAGGACTTGAACTCCGTTTCGAAGGCCTTGTCGAAGGCGCGCATTCCCGCCCCGCCCGTTCGGATGAGCGTTCCGTCGATGTCAAATAAGACCAGTCTGATCACAGCGCGAAAGTACGCAAAGGCCAGGCGTGTGGCAAATGAAGCCGTTCTGAAAGCCACTTGGATTTGGGCAGCATCCAACCAGATCACAGTTGCCTGAAGCGGGCATGTCCTTAGTCTGATGCCGTGCGATTGTTGTTCATCGGCGATGTTGTTGGAGAGCCTGGCAGGCGGGCGTTGAAGGAACTTGTGCCGTTATTGCGGCGTGAGCGCGATGTCCAGGTGGTTGTGGCGAACGGGGAAAACTCCGCGGGCGGCTCCGGGATCACAATGAACACAGCGGCGGAGATTTTCGCGTCCGGCGTGGATGTCATTACCACGGGCGATCACGTCTGGGACCAGAAGGAAGTCATGGATGTCCTGAAAACTCAGAGCCGGGTATTGCGCCCGCTGAATTACCCGCCGGACACCATTGGAAGTGGAAGCACCGTTTTCGAGATTGCCGGCCTTCCGCCGGTGGCGGTGCTCAATCTTCAAGGGCGCACGTTCATGCCCGACTTGGAGAATCCTTTTCGACTGGCGCCGGCCGAAGTTGAACGGCTCCGGGCGCGGACGCCGGTGATCTTCGTGGACATGCACGCAGAAGCCACGTCGGAAAAGATCGCGATGGCAAGAATGCTGGATGGAAGGATCAGCGCGCTTGTCGGAACGCATACGCATGTGCAAACAGCGGATGAACAGGTTTTTCCCGGTGGAACGGCGTTTCTTTGCGACGCGGGATTCACTGGAGCGCATGAGAGCGTCCTCGGGCGGGAGATCGAGCCAATCGTCCGACGATTCGTGACAAATCTCCCACAACGATTCGCCGTGGCGACAAAGCGCGTCCTGCTTCAAGGGGCGCTGATCGACATTGACGATGCAACGGGACGCGCGCGCAGCATTGAGCGGATTTCACGCGCGCTGCCTGAAAAAGCCGGGGCGGTGGAATGAGAGGAATTGAGAAGTTCGAACATTGTCGGACATGGCCAAGCCTTTGAAATCACAGTGGAGTTTTGGTGAGTTGTTTCCTCCTGAAGCGACGCGGCGCGTGTTTAGCGTGAGTGAGCTGACGTTGACCGTAAAGCGAGTGATTGAAGGGCAGGTGGGCCGGGTGTGGGTGTCTGGAGAAATTTCAAACTTCCGGCTGCAAAGCTCGGGACACTCCTACTTCGCCATCAAGGACGCGGGTGCGCAGTTGGGTTGCGTGCTGTTCCGGGACGAAGCGCGGTCGGTGGAACGCGAGCTTCTGCGCGACGGCCAGAAGGTGGTGGTTTGTGGAGAGATGACGGTTTACGAGCCGCGCGGCCAGTATCAACTGCGTGTCACGAAGGTTGAGATTCAAGGTGTCGGCGCCTTGCAAGCCGCCTTTGAAAGGCTCAAACAGAAGCTCAATGCGGAGGGTTTGTTTGATGCCGAACACAAGCGTCCGCTTCCAACGCATCCAGGCAGAATCGGCATTGTCACCTCGCCGACCGGAGCGGCATTGCACGATGTGCTGCATGTGATCAGGCGGCGTGATTCGGCGTTGGAGGTGATTCTCGCCCCCTGCCGCGTTCAGGGAGCCGGCGCGGCTGAGGAAATCGCCAACGCGATCTGCCTGTTGAATGAGTGGAATGCAACAGCGGTTGAGAAACTCGATCTGATCCTGGTGACGCGGGGCGGCGGGAGCATCGAGGATCTTTGGGCTTTCAACGAGGAGGTTGTTGCAGTGGCGATCTTTGAATCCCGGCTGCCGGTTGTTTCAGCCGTGGGTCACGAGATCGATTTCACGATCAGCGATTTTGTGGCAGATGTGCGTGCCGCCACACCGAGTGCGGCGGCGGAGATCATCACGGAGGGAATCTTTGGCTGTCGTGAGTTTGTGGCGGGCGCTTCTGAACATCTGCGCGAGCTGGCGCTGGAGCGGATTTCATCGGAGCACGAACGGCTGGCCTCCCTGGTACACCGGCTGATGCGTCTCCATCCACGCAGACGTTTGCAGGATCAGGCGCAGCGGCTGGACGATCTGCAAGCAAGCCTGCTCCGGTCCGTGAAGATCGGATGCCGGACACAACGCGCGTCTCTTGCGGCGTTGTTTCAGCGGATCAGCCGATTACGGCCTTCTGATCGGATCCAGGAAGGTCGCGAGAGAATTGGTCTGATTGAGCGCAGACTGGGTGAGAACTCCCGCCGTCTGCTGGTCGCCGCATTCGCCCGATACACGCAGGCTGCCGCCCAATTGAAGCTGTTGTCGCCCGAAAATGTTCTTGGGCGCGGTTATTCGATCACGACGGACGTGGCCACCGGAAACATTGTGCGTGATGCACATTGCATCGCCAAGGGGCAGCGGCTGAAGATCCAGCTCCAGCGAGGGGAAATCGAGGCCGCGGCGGGTGAGGTGGTTCAAAAAAGGGGCGATCTTTCGGACTGATGCATCTGCTGAAGGTTGCGGGAAATCCGACAGTCCGGTTTTGAGGGTGGGGGAGTGGTCGTTCTGCTCTCGCCACTCCTATCCAACAGTCTTCTCAGTAACTTCAAGAGGCACTCATGTCATCTCTCAGGAAATTTCCCTGCTTCTTCTTGAATTTTTCCATCCAACGCGAATCATGCGCCCATGACCTTCATCAAATTGAATTCAAGACTCCTGTACTCTTTCGCCGTCGTTGCTCTCGTTGGGCTGGCCTTCACTGGTTTCGCCGCCGAGAAGAAGCCAAAGATCGCCTACGTCACCAACGGGGTGGATCCATTCTGGAACGTGGCTTCCGCCGGTGTGAAGCAGGCGGCGGCGGAATTCAACGTCGATACCGAGGTGCTCATGCCCACCAAAGGCATTGCAGACCAAAAGCGGTTGATCGAGACGCTGCTTGTGCGCGGCATTGACGGCATCGCCATCAGCCCGATCGATGCGCAGAACCAGGTGGAATTCATCAACCAGGCCGCCACCCAGACGCATGTCATCACGCACGATTCTGACGCGCCCAACTCGAAGCGCCTGGCATTCATCGGCATGAATAATTACGTGGCAGGTCGCACGTGCGGCAAGCTGGTCAAGGAAGCCATTCCCAATGGCGGCAAGGTCATGATTTTTGTTGGCCGACTGGAGCAGCTCAACGCCCAGCAGCGCCGCCAGGGTGTGATCGATGAACTGCTGGATCGTCCGGAGCAATCCCTTTCCCAAATCAATTACGATCCCGCCGGCAAGGAACTCAAGGGTGCCAAGTACACCATCATCAGCACTCGCACCGATAATTTCGACCGCGCGAAGGCCAAATCAAACGCTGAGGATGCCATCGCGGCCTACCCTGACCTTGCCTGCATGGTCGGCCTCTTTGCATACAATCCTCCCGCCTGCATCGAAGCGCTTAAGACCGCCGGCAAACTCGGCAAGATCAAAGTCGCCGCGTTCGACGAGGCGGACGCCACGCTCGACGCCATTGCAGCCGGGAATGCGCAAGGCACCGTCAGCCAGCAACCAAACCTCTACGGCTATCATTCTGTCCGTATCCTCGCCGGCCTCGCCCGCGGCGACAAATCCGTTCTCCCCAAGGACGGCTTCCTCGAAGTTCCCATCGTCGTCGTCCGCAAGAACAACGTGGATGTGTTCAAGACGAATTTGAAGAAGTTGAGAGGGGAATAATTGCCTGGCGGTATGGGCGGGCTCCTTGCATGCGGAGCAAAGTCATGAAACCGGCTTCCTCCACAGAGGCCAACTCCCGAGTTGGTTAAGCTGCCTCTTCTCCACGATTGTTGTGCGCATCGCGGGCTGACTGAGGAGAAGCCTATCCCACCGCCTCCTCAGTATCCGAAAACTTGCCCGTGGGTCAGGACCTTGAGAATTGAAACGAGCACACGAACAACATTTCCGTCGCTTAGAGCCCGTCTGAAAATTGCGTGGGGTCCTGCGGCGAGGGATTTTGGCTGTGGCCAAGGCCGGCGAGGCCGGAGGTGCGAGCCGCACTGGCAATTCCCCGCAGCGGGCTGTGACGGCCGAGCCAACGCAGGCCACAGACAAAAGACCCGCCGCCCGGAGGGTTTTCGAGGAAAAGCCCGTCTGGCTTCGTTGCTCCTCGGTCGGAGACCTCTGCGGGTATCCTCCCTCGTCGCGCCTCGCCATCCAGCCTTTTCCTCGAAAACAGGACTCCCACGGAATTTTCAGACAGGCTCTTAAGCCAGATGATGGCGGTCAATCCTCACTTGATAAACTTGGAGGGGAGATTTGATTTCGGAACTGCGACGATGTCGAAAGGGGAGGTCAGAGCCTGAGTAACCATGGAGCCGTCTGGTGGAACCCGCTGCCGGACGAGAATCTTCAGATCTCTGCCAGAGTTTTCGACGCGATCGATCTCCACGGAAGTTCCCCCGGTGAATTGTTGTCCCAACGCGACGAAGATCACCATTTCCCGGCTGAAATCGATCTCCGGCAGTGGTTGGGATGGTTGAATTCCCGATTTGTGATCGCCCCAGAGCTTCTCCCAACCGGCATTGTCCTGGATCACAAGTTGCCGCGATTCGATGACACCACTCTGAGTGCCCTTGTCGAGGCGGCGCATCGCCACTGGGATTGAACCACGATCGCTGACGCAACCGTTCAAAAGAATGGCGAGGGAGAGTATGAATCGAAGCGCGCCAGTTCTCATGGGATTATCGAACGCAAACCGAATGATGGCGATTGAGCCTGCATCGGAAGAGAAAGCCCGGATCTCTCTCAGAGAGATCCGGGCTGATAACGAGGATCGAGGCTCAGTTAAACGTCTTCGCCGACTTGATGGTCGAGTAGGCACTGTTCCCTGCTGCGTTGTAGCCTCGGACGCGGTAATTGTAGGTCGTGTTTCGGCTGAGGCCCGTGTTGTTGAAGGTGTTCACACCCGGAACCGCCACCACCGTTGCGATCTGGGAGAAACTACCCCCGTTCCTGGATCGTTCGATTTTGAAGCCGGTGGCCGCTGCTCCCGAAGCACCCGGCAACCAGGAGAGATTAATCTGTGACCGAGAAATTGCGGTGGCCTTCAGATCTGTTGGCGCATTGGGAGGCTGGGGCAGTGGTGGTGGCGTGTAGCTCGGGTCAATAACCGAACTGAGGTTCAATCGTCCGCCTGTGACTGTCTTTCCTGCGAGTGATGAAGTTGGAATCGTCGAATTCAACAGGGCGTTGCGGATGTCTCTCGCGTTCGCTGAAGGATGAGTGGAGGCATACAACGCCGCAGCCCCGGTGACATGCGGCGTGGCCATGGAAGTTCCGTTGTAAGCGCCGTAAGTGTCCGTTGGGAGTGTTGAATTGATGTTCACTCCGGGAGCGCCCAGATGAACTTTCGTTGCGCCATAGTTGGCCCAGGTGGCCTTTGCGCCAGCGCTGTCAATGGCGGTGACGGCGATTACGGAGTTGTAGCTGGCGGCGGACTGGGTGCTGGTGCCAACGGTTGTATCGTAGTTGGCGGGGTAAGTGGCGCTGGTGTCATTATTGATTGCCTGACCGAGAAAATCGCCGTTTCCGGCGGCGGCTATGAACAGGATGTCTTTCTTGGCAGCGCGAATGATGGCGTCATGGAGTGATTGAGAGTAACCGCCACCACCCCAGGAATTGTTGATCGCGACAAGCTTCATCCCATGCCTCCCCTTAAGGTCCGTGAAATAGTCCACTGCTTCGACTGCATCGGCCAGACTGCCTCCATTGGGTCCGAGGAATTTCCCCGAAATGATGGTCACGTTCCAGTTGACGCCGACCACTCCAATGCCGTTGGCAGCGGCACCAATGGTCCCTGAAACGTGAGTACCGTGCGCATCCTGGCCGGGGGTGTAGATGACGTTGTTGTTGTTGACGCAATTCCAGCCGTGAACATCGTCCACATAGCCGTTGCTATCGTTGTCGATGCCATCCACAGGGTCGAGACGGTTGGTCCAGATGTTCACCGCCAGGTCCGGATGAGTGAACTGAATTCCTTCATCGATCACGCCAACAACGACATCGCTGGCGCCGGTGCCGATGTAGGTTGTGGCAGCCCAAGCCTCGGCGGCCTGGCTACCGTACTGGTTGGCTGGAGAGGAGGCATCGCCGTACATGCCCCATAAACTGCCGTTGAAAAAATAAGCATCGCTCGGAGGAGCAGCCTGGTGCTTGTAAACGAAGTTTGGCTCGGCGAACTCGACGGCCGGATTTTTTGCCAGCGCCTGGATGGCTGCTTGCACCGGAAGACCAGTCCACATGTGGCTGATGCCTGAGCTGCCCTCTGTCTTCATGGCGTCGGTATGGATGTGCCTGATCAACCCGCCCAAGCCGCCTCGCCTGGCGGCGTCGGCCAATTCTCCATCGGTGGCCGCCTCCTTGAATTTGATGAGGATTTGCCCGGCCATGTATTCGGTGCCGTCGGCATTATCCCGGACTGTCGCGAATGGTTGCGCGGAAGCCGTTACCCACTGCATGACGCATGAAATAATCAGCGCCGCAGCGATCACCGCTGTTTTCGACCAGATGTTTGATGGATTAGTCATAAAATCTCCATGTTTGATTGCTGCTCTCAGACTCAGTTCACCTTTATGCGAGTTACCTGGCAAAGGTTGCATATGCGATCCAATTGTTTCAGATAAGCCCAACGCTTGAACCGCGGGGGTTTAGCAAATCTGAAGACCGGCGAGCAATAGGTATTTTGGACATGATGGGTGGGATTAAAAGCGGGTGATACTGCGCCTGGGAACGCTGGCATCCTTGCCGGCGATTTCCCTCCCCGGGCACCCGTCCGCACTCGCTGCCCGCGCCGGCAGGGATGCCGGCGTTCCCAGGTCGGACCGGGTTCATCCCTCACCCACTTTTAATCACACCCGGACATGATCGGATGTGGTTAGCCGTCCTGGCCATCCGATAAAACATTTCAATGTTGCCGCTCAACTATCCCCTCCCAGATCCGCAATGGCTCACCCCGCCGGCAGGCGTTGGATCGCGACATCGACAATCAGATCTTCGCCGATCTTTTGCAGTTCCCGGCTCAGGTCGTTGAGGTCGCAATCAGGCGGGAGCTTCACGGTGGCTCGCGCCTTGAAGACGGTTTCCCCGGACATGGCAGCGCTGGCGCACTCAGTGTCGAGCTCTTCCACGTTCACATTTCGACGTGCGAGGGCTCGGGAAATGTCGCGGACGATTCCAGGACGATCCTGCCCCATGATATCGAGAAGATATAATGGCTGTTGTGCCGGGGCATTGGAAGGCTGGTCCTGATGGACAACCACGGCGAGGCCTTGCGAAGACAGCAAGCGCAAAGCTTCCACGAGCGATGCTTGTCGATCTTGAGGAAGTTCTATGCGGAGAATCCCGGCGAACTGGCCACCCAGCCGCGACATCCGGCTCTCCAGCCAGTTGCCTCCATGCTGGGTCACCAGACTGGCCACGGAGTCCACCAGGCCGGGGCGGTCGGTACCGATGACTGTCATCACGAGCAGGGAAGATTGCATAACGGCAATCTGTTCGGACGCGCCTTTTCTGACAAGTCAATCGTTTACACTACCTGCCCCGCCGCGTGGCCCGAGGACCATGCCCACTGGAAATTGTAGCCACCCAGCCAGCCCGTCAGGTCCACGACCTCGCCAATGAAATAGAGACCGGGGACTTTGCGGGATTCCATCGACTTCGAGGAAAGCTCGCTGGTATCCACGCCGCCGACGGTAACCTCAGCTTTTGGGTAGCCCTCAGTACCTGCCGGACGGAATTCCCAATCGTGGAGCCTCGCGGCGATGAGTTCGAGTTCACGGTTCGACATCTGGCACATAGGCTTTGCCGTCGCAAAAAACCTCGAACACCACGCTTGAGCGAACCGCTGCGGCAGACGCCGGCTCAGGACGGTTTTCAACTCCTTGCTCGTGCGCCGGTCCAGCTCGAACAACGTCGTTCCTGGATCGTCGGGAAGGATGTCGAGGTGCAGCGCCTCTGTAGAATAGCTCGACGCCTGCAGAATCGCCGGCCCACTGAGTCCACGATGCGTGATGAGAAGATTTTCCCTGAAGTGTATTCCCTCCGAGCTCGCCGCCACATCGACGGACAGGCCGCTCAAGTCAGAGAAACTGGCGGAGTCCGCCGCGTTGAAAGTCAAGGGGACCAAGCCCGGCCGTGGTTGCACGATCTTCAATCCGAATTGCCCCGCGATGCGGTAACCGAAATCGGTCGCGCCAAGTTTGGCAAAGGAGAGACCGCCCGAGGCGATGACGAGGGAATCTGCTGTGAATGTGCCGAGGTTGGTATCGACCTCGAACCCGAGCGGTTTGCTCACCGCGTTCACCCGGCAATTCAGGCGGATGCTGACTCCCGCCGAGGCGCATTCGTTTTCCAGCATCTCCACAATCTGCCGCGAACTGGAATCGCAGAACAACTGTCCGAGCTTCTTCTCGTGCCAGGCAATGCCGTGCCGCTCGACAAGCGCGAGGAAGTCAGCCGGTGTGTAGCGCGCGAGCGCGGATTTGCAAAAATGAGGGCTGCCGCTGGTGAGGTAATTGGCGGCGGTCGCTCCGGTATTGGTGAAATTGCAACGGCCACCACCCGAGATGAGGATCTTTTTCCCGATCCGCTCGGCGTGCTCGATCACGGCCACTTTGCGGCCGCGTTTGCCGGCTTCGATGGCGCACATCAATCCCGCTGCGCCCCCGCCGATGATGAGGACATCGAACTTCACGCGCGGAGTTAGCCGGAGCCGTTCCGTCGAGTCGAGCGCGTATCCGGAGCGACTTACTGAGGAGACCGCACGCTATCCCGCGGTCTCCTCAGTAATCATCATCCTTCTCTTGATCCTGTCGTTTCTTGAATGTGATTTTGAACAAGAAAAACACAGGCGCTTATCCGACGCCAGTTTTCGACACGTGACAGCCTCTCTTCGCGTCCATGTCCAAGGTCAATCAGACGAAACGCATGAACAACTCGTGGGCTGAGAAGATCGAAGTGGGTGCGGTGCCTCCCGAAGTCGATGACGAGAAGACCTCAAGACCGGGTGTGGTCGAGCCTGAGCGAAGCTGGCCCATACGTCCTGGCTGGCTGGTTTGGTTGCTCCGCGTTTCTGATCATTTGTTGACGATTGCGTCATCTGCCAATGCACCTCAAAAAAGAGTGCGAACTGAAAGCTGAAGAAAAATGTAAGGCCGGGACTGTCTCGCGTTATAGGGTTCTGTAAACTGATGAATACGCCCCGTTCCAATCTCGATCTTGCTGGCGAGGATGCCTTGATCCTCAAGGTGCAGGGTGGAGATTTGCAGGCGTTTGAGCCGCTGGTGGATCAGCACCTGCCGCATGTGCGCGCCTTTATCGCGCTGCGGACCCCAGCGGCCCATCTCGTCGATGAGCTTGCGCACGAGACGTTCGTTTATGCCTTCCGCAACATTCAAGAATTCACGCCAGGCACATCCCTGGCGAACTGGTTGCGGGCCATTGCCTGGAATCTTCTCCGCGCCGAGATCCTTCGTTTCAGCCGCGAGCAGGCCAACCATCTCCGCTATGCCCAGGCCCGGCGGGTCCAGTCGGTAGAATGCAACCAGGATCTCTGCAGCTCCAGCGAAGCGGAGTTCCTGGAACAATGTATGGAGCAACTGCCCGGTTCCATGCGCGAATTGCTGGAGCTCAAGTACCAGAGGGAACATTCCAGCGAGGAAATCGCTCAACACCTGAAACGCAGCACCGCCTGGGTTTGGACGATGCTTTTCCGAGTGCGTCAGCAGCTCAAGGAGTGCATCGATCGCAAGCTGGGAGGGAAGCAGCCATGCTGACTCAGGAACAACTCACCGCGTACTTTGAGCATCAGCTCCCGCCGGTCCAGCGCGCTGAATTTGAGCGGATGCTCGCCGACGATCAGGCCGCTCAATGGTCCCTGGCGGATCAGGAGAACATCGACCTCGCCCTGCGTGTCCTGCTCGGTAAAGCGGAAGCCCATGACCGGGTGAAGGAATCCATCTTCACGGTATTGCGTGGTGCTTCTGTTGAGCAGTTGACAGCACAGGTCATGGAGCAGACCCGTGCTGGACAGGCTGCCGAGGTGCTTCCGCCTGGCGGGAAGGGCGTGAAGTGGATCAAACGCTGGGTGAGTGGCGAACAGCCAGATGAAGCGTCGGAGTCTCTCGCCCCGGCCTGGTCTCAATGGATGGGAGAATTTCAAGCGCGCTTGCGTCAGCGGTGGGCTCTGAGCGTGGTACTCGCTCTCGCACTCCTGGGATGTGGCTTGTTTCTATTGTTTCGACCAGCACCCGCCGCAGGCATCCTGGTTGGCCAGTTCGCCGCGGTCATCGGCCAGCCGACGCTCCAGCACGGAACACGATCAGCAACTCTCAATCCCCAACTCTCAACTCCTGTTCACTTGGGCGACCGCATTGAGACCGGCGACGCGGACCGGGCGGAGGTTCAATTCAACGATGGCACGACGCTGCGTCTTCACTTCAATACGGTGGTGGAAGTTCAAAGCTCAACGCTCAAGGTTCGAGGTCCGGAATCGAAGCTGGATCGTCCATCTGAAATTCTGCTTCTGCGCGGCCAGGTCTGGACCAAGGTGCAGACGCTGACCAACGCGCCGCAATACGCCGTCAAGACACCGGTCGCCACGGCCATCGCACGCGGCACGGAGTTTGGCGTGAAGCTCCAACGATCGCCCGCCTTGACGAACGCACAAACTCGAAACTCGATACCTGAAACAAATCTTCTGGCTGTTCTGACCGTCAAGGAAGGCGCGGTTGATTTCACCAACGCGCTCGGCACGGTGCGAGCCACAGCGATGACTGAATCTACCGCGAGTGCCGGCTCCGCACCCACCGAGCCGAAGCGGTTGCAGACCTTGCAGACTGTTCAGTTTGGGACTGGTTCTAGCTGGTCGCTCGTCACATCCGCACTGACTCTACCTGATGCAGCGGAGAAGCTGGCCGGTGGCGGTGGCTGGGCTGGGCTGAAGCTGCGTGATTTCACGGGCGCTCCTGCCGTGACGAACGCAGCCACGCCGGGTATGAGCAACGAGGTGCGCGTGGCGCAAGTCTTCCAGGCGTCGCCAGCCAGTCTCGCCGGATTGAAAGCGGGAGATGTTCTGCTGGCGCTGGATGGCCGGCCTGCGACCAATGCGATCCAAGTCGAGCAAACGATTCTCATGCGTCCCAACACCGGGACGGCATTGAGATTTCGACGCGGTGGAGAAGAGCAAATCGCCTCACTGACCATCACCAACCAAGCCGGCATTCAGCCCGGCCCGACGCTTTCCACTGGGCAAAGGGCACAACTTGCGAACCTCACACGCGAGTTTGTCGAGAACACGAACCACCACAAGCTGGGCGGGAGATTGGTGAGTGAGCCTGGGAGCGCCGGCATCCGTGCCGGCGAGACTTCGTCGGTTGAAGACCGTCGTTACAAACTGGTAGCGCGACTCTCCGGCTCGAATTCGTTGCAAGCCGCCGCGCAGAACAACCTCGGTGTTGTCTTCGAGAGCGAAGACGCGCTCGGCCCGGCCATCCGCGCCTACGGACGCGCCGCTTACATCGCGCCCGAAGTACCGCTCTACCGCTTCAACCTTGGCCTGGCTCTGCGCAAGATCGGCAGTTTCGAGCGGGCGGAGGAGGAACTCGAGGCCGTCGCACGGCTGGCACCGGTTTCGACTGAGCCGCGCAAATGGCTGGCAAGCACGCGTTCCCTTCTGGGCCGGCACCAAGAGGCATTGACGGAGACTGAGGCTGCGCTCGTTGTCGCTCCGCGCGATCACAGCTTGTGGGAGCTCAAGGCGCAATTGCTCACCAAGCAGAGCCGCTTCTCCGAAGCACTCGAAGCCGCGCAACGCAGCGTCGAACTTGATGCGAGTTGTCCCGTGGCGCACGGCTATGTTGCCGGTGCGCTGCACAATCTCAAGCAGCTTGCTGAAGCCGAGGCCGCGTATCGGAAGGCGATCGATCTGGCCCCGTTCAACGCCCCGCTCCACATGAACTTCGGCACCGTTCAACGGGACCGACAGCAACTCTGGCCCGCCGAACAGAGCTTTCGCAAGGCCATCGAACTTCAGCCCGATTTCGCGCTGGCTTATCTCAATCTCGGAAATCTGCTGGCGGACAGTCTTGATTTCGCCGCGGCGTCGGCTGCCCTCCAAAAGGCGCGAGAACTCGACCCGACCGACGCCAACGCACATTTGCGCTTCGGCGACATGGCGCTTAAACGCCGCCAGTTCGATCAGGCCGAGCGCGCGTATCGCGACGCACTCGAAGCGTCCCCGGGCAAGCCGGAAGCCCTCTACGGTTTGGGTGAAGCCCACCGGCTACAGCGCCGCTCCGCCGACGCTGAACGCGCGTATCGGAAGGCCATTGAACTTCGACCGGATTACGCCGAACCGCACATCGGCTTGGGCATTGTCTTCTACGACAGGGGCGACATCGACGAAGCGGAGAAGCTCTATCGCCGGGCGATCGAGTTGAATCCGCGGGAGGCTGCGCCTTATCACAATCTGGGAACGTTGTATCAAGAAGCGCGCGGAGACATGGATGGGGCTGAGAAGTGGTTTCGCCAGGCGCTCGAGCGATCGCCGGACGATGGGGAATCTCTGGGCGGCCTTGGTCTCATCGCAGGGGCGCGCGGCAACCTGGTTGAAGCCGAGCGGCTGCTCCGCCGGGCTTTGGAGCGGGAACCGAATTCGTCGGGCATCAACAACAATCTCGGCGAAATGCTTCGCCAGCGCGGCCGGCCCGATGAAGCCGAGCCATTCTACAAGAAAGCCCTGGAACTCGATCCAGATAACACTGCTCCGTATGGTAATCTTGGAATCCTCTACGCCATGCGAAAGCAGTTTGCCGAGGCGGAAAGGACCTTCCGGGCTTTGCTGGAGCGCAGCTCCGGCACCCGCCGGCTGCCCGCACTCGTGAATCTGGCGAACGTGTGCGGCGAGCAGGGCAAGCTGGATGAAGCCGAGGGCTACTTCCGTCAGGCGTTGCAACTTGCGCCAAACCATCCGCAAGTGAGCAACAGCCTGGCGTCCTTCCTCGCCGATCATCTACTCAAGCTGGATGAGGCTTTGGCATTGGCCACGCGGGCCGTTGCAGCCTCGCCGAACGATCCCAATTTCATCGATACCCTCGGCTGGGTCCAAGCCCAGCGCGGTGAACTGGAGCAGGCGGAGAAATCGTTGAACAAAGCCCTCGCACTGGCCGGAAATGAGCCACCCGCCCCCGAGATTCGCGAGCACTTGAAGAAGCTTCAGGAGAAGAAGGGAGCCGTGCCGAAATGAAATTTGTTCAGACCAAAGTCTTCGAGGAACTGGCTTTTGATGCTGGTAAGGACGCGTTCCACCGCGTCCCTAAATTCTCCAATGCGGGTGCGCTCGTGAGGATGGCGGCGTTGGCAATTCCAAGCGCTTCGGGCAAGACATGGAAACTCCAAGCGGTGGCCGTAGCAATACAGTCAGGGATGCGGTGGAACGCGTCCTTACCAGCACTGCCCCTCAACCTGGACCGCCCGGAGTACCCGAGGTTTTGGACTGCGCCAGTCCTCTGGCGCTTTTCAAATGCCTTGGCGAATCTGACAGCGGCAGAGGACTGCCGCAGTCCAAGACGCTGGCGCGCGTTCCATTGCCCCGATGCCGCTTCGTGCCAGATGACGCTCGATGCACCAGCTCGTGCTCAAGCGACAACCGATTCACCACAACAAAGACGAAACAAAACTCACGATGAATAACAGGCTCCAACATCACCTTGCCCACAGCTTTGGCGTGCTTCTCGCCGCCGCCACACTGACCGGAAGCCATTCACTTTCAGCCGCAGACCCGGAAACGCTCCTGCCCAGTCCCGACTTCGCCTCCGGTGCCAGGGGAAACTCTGCGCTCATTGATCCGTTCTCGGCGGATCCCGCTAATCCGGGCGTCTTCATCGGCTCCACAGTGGATGCTTCTGGGAACGGTGCCCTTGTGCGCCTGGATCCGAACGGCACTTCGTCCTACACCGTAACTAATGTGGACAGCGAACTCTTTGCCGTCTCTGATCTGGGTTGCAATACGCCTCCGTTCTCTCCCGTTTCTCCCACTCGTCTTTACGCCGTTGGCAGCAGACGGGCGTTCACCGTTCCTCCATTGCCACGAACCAATCCCTACCTTTGGGTGGTGCGCACGAGCGCCGACGGGGGAGATAGTTGGACCGGCATTGGAGGTGACACTTTCCAACTGAACAGCAGGGAGAGCGCGGGGGCCAATGGCTTTGCCGCCGATGCCAGCGGAAATGTTTACGCCTGTGGCAACGCTTTCCTCAAGAATCTCACCCACTGGATCGTGCGCCGGTTGTCGGCTGGTGGTGCGAATTGGCAGACCGTTTCTGACCTGACCGCCAAATCTGGTGGTTATGCGAATGGGATGTGTTTCTTTCCGGGAAACAACTTGAACTCCGTTCCGGCTGTTTTTGCAGTGGGTTGGCTCAACTCCAAGTGGGAAGTCCGACGCAGCCAGGATCACGGCCTGACCTGGCTTTCTGTCGATCCCGGTGTTGGCCTGGGCAATGCCCACAAGGCAGCCTGCGACAGCGCCGGCAACATTTTCGTCGTCGGATCTCGAGATAGTGGTTCTCGGTGGGTTGTCCGAATGAGTGCCGACGGCGGGACAACTTGGGCGACAATGCTTGATGTCGCGGATGGATCCATCAACGCCGCGCGCAATGTGGCGGCCGACCAGCAAGGCAACGTCTGGGTGGCAGGGATGACCTCCGTTGGCTCGGACGCGTCTGCGCCACGCAGATGGACTGTGGTGCGGCACAACAACATTCTTAGCACTCCTGAGAGCTGGTCGGACAGTTGGAGTTCTCGTCAACACTCGTTTCCAGGAGATTATTCGGACGCATTTGGAATTGCCGCCGATGCCACTGGGAACAACGTGTTCGTCACGGGCACAGTCCAGGATTGGACGGACGGGAATCTGAACTTCTACCCAGGCAGTCGCTTGGCTGTGCAACGTCTGCAGCCTTGATCCACCTTCACTTAAAACAAAATGCCGACACTCATCTCATCAAGGGTTCGCCGCTTTCTGGCAACGTGCCTGGCGGCCCTCATCATTCAGATGACCGCGAGTGGTGCCGCTCCGCTCGTTCAATGGGCGACGGTTGCCGGTGGGCCGGGACGCGATTATCCCCACGGCATTGCCCTCGCACCCGCCGGGGAACTTTACCTTGTGGGAGACTTCGAACAGGAGGTGAACGGGGGATGGGACCGTCCGACAAAAGTCCTCTATAAATTCGATATCAGCGGAACCTTGATCAACAGCCAGGCTTCGCGCGGTGAATCCATCAAGGGTGTGGCCGTCGATCCGCAGGGGAATTATTATCTGACCGGGCGCGTGTGGGACTCCAGAAGACTTGGACTTGGGCAAAACAACGCGTTCTACCTCGCGAAGTATTCCTCCACCGGAACATTGCTCTGGGAACGGGCGACGGGGTCTCCGTCTCCAGGTGGTGGGATAAAATACGAAGGTAATGGCGGCTCCAAGATCGTCCTGGACGCAGCGGGAAACATCTATGTGACCGGCGCATCCTACGGCCCCGCAGTCTTTGGCAACGTGACCTTCCCTGACACTCCTGGAGGTCCACTGCTCTGCAAGTACGACCAACATGGCACGCTGTTGTGGGGCAAGCGCGTGGAAGGTACGAGTTTGATCTTCGAGAATTTCAACTCAGGCGTCGGCGGAAGCGCCAATGACCTCGCACTGGATCGTGATGGAAACCTTGTCATCACTGGATACTTGAATGACGGAAAGGCCGATTTCGGCGGCACGGTGATTAACATAGATGGTCCGTATTCCGGCTATTTCTTTGTGGCGAAATTCAACGGCGCCGGCGAAGTGCAATGGGCGAAGCAATCCCATGGGGGATACGGGGTCGCGGTTGACCGGACGGGAAACATGTTTTGCACCGGAGACGCGGTTTCAGCGGACCCCGATGGGTTGAACGGGACGTATTTCGGGAAGCTGGCAGCGGATGGAAATCCCATCTGGGAGAAAGTCATCAAGGGCGCTTATGCGCGAAGTATGACCTTGGATGGGAAGGACAATCCCATCCTTGTTGCGAGTCTTTACCAGACCGTGCAACTGGACGATTTCGCGGTTCCTTACAACGGAATTGGGCGCGGTTGGGATTTTCCTGAAATCCTCATCTGCAAGGCGGACTCAGCCGGAAAATTTCAATGGGCCATCACCGAAAGCGGCGCACCGACCGCATCGGCTGGCCCGGTGTATGGCGACCGGGACGGGAACATCTACGTTGCTGGCGCAATCGGCTGCGGCATCGACAACGGTGCTGAGGTGTGCGGCACTGGTATGCTGGGTTCCTTCCCGTTGGAACTTCTGTTTCCGGACGCGGCGAATCACGGTCGAGACCTATTCGTCTCTCGCCTGATCGATCCTGATGCCGTGGCAACGGAGTTAAAGTTCACCCGGATCGGGAACGGCATCACGCTCTCCTGGCCGGTGTCGCTCGCGGGATTCGGTCTCGAGTCTGCCACGGCTCTGCCCGCCGCGAATTGGTCTGCCGTGCCCGGCACGCCGTCCATCGTCGGCGATCAAAACGTGGTGACGGTCGAGACCGGAAACAGCTCGAAACTCTTCCGCTTGAGGAAGCCGTGAGTCGAACGATGCAACGCCAGTTTGAAATGAGGTCGAACACAACAAGGCACAAAACAAAACATCAGAGGCTCTTTCAAAACTCGGATTTGTTGAGAGATTTCAATTGATCATGTGAAGTGGCACGAGTCGCGCTGATTTTTGGACATGCTCGACCTGACGACGATCTTCCACAATTTGCAACGCCATCTTTTCCCCATGCTCG
>SXMN01000213.1 GCA_005777315.1 Verrucomicrobiales bacterium | reverse complement strand
ACCTTCCAGCCGTCCGTTGGGAACAGTCCGCACGACCCGACCTCTCCACTCGACCCACTCACGAAAGCACCAATTCAAGGGATTTGAACCGGTCACTGTCTTTTCAGGTTTACCCCGCTCTTTCTGAGGTCAGAGGTTTGGAGTGAGAACGAGCCAGTGATACTGCTGCGACTGGCTTTCAGCACAGTCGCGCTCCACCGACAACTTGTGGATGCATCACCCTCGACGAATTGGTGATCAAAGTCCGTGAACTCTTCAGCGAGCAAGGCATGGCTCAAGAGGTGGGGTTGATCCTGTATCTGGTGGACGAGTTGCTGGCAGCGCGTCACACCACCGGCCAAGCGACGCCGCCCCGCGCCTCCGCCTGCGGCCACAGGCGCTCAGGCATCCGTGCGAAACTGGCCTTCCTTGTCCTTGAAGAGCACGTTGAAGGTGGTCATGGAGCCGTAGCTGCGGGTGATGTACTGCTGCATTTCAAACTTCTCGCCATCGCTCAATTGTGGGTGAGCGTTGATCTTCTGTTCGAGGACACGAAGATTGTTACGCATCATCACGATCTTATGGAAGAATGCTTCCAATGGAACCTCCTTCGTTTGCAACGTCGGATCAGCCGGGTGCAGGACAACTCTTCCCTTGTTCCAACGCGCACCTAATTCTGCGACGGTTGTGTCCGGTTGATCGATTCCAAGATGATCCAGGACGGACTCGACGGCCTGCTCCACAAACTGGCGAAGCGGGATTTGGAGACCGTTGATGGTCGCCTGTTCCTCGACCATTTCAAGTTCGCTCGTTTCCGGCGAAAGCCGGCGGGTGCCTTCGTCGAACAGGATCTCCGCCACCTGCTGAGTCAGCCCCTTGACCACGCCAATTCCGGCCTGCGGATGACGCACCTTCATTCCGATATGCAGACTTTCAATTTTCATCCCGGCCATCTTAAGCACCGCGTCAAGAAGTGGAAAGCCAACTTCGTGCAATGTGCTGTTTGGCTTCAGGGGGGGGTGAATCAAATTCGCCTGAGTATGCTGTGGGCAGATCAGAATTATCCAGGGCGGAATGAGCAGGGAACCTGTAGATGAGATCGGTCAGGTTATTTCGATTTCTTATGCGTTCAGAGTTAGCTGTAGTGCCTGTTCTGGTCGCCGAGGTCGTAATCAGCCGATTTCGGTCATGCAGGCACAAGTTCGACTTTCAGCTTCTGCCCAATTGCTCTAGCCGCGCGGCTGAGTGTGGCAAGGGTCACTGAAGCGTTGTCCGGGTCGAGCAGACGATCCAGCGCGGCCCTGGACGTATTCATCTGTTTCGCCAACGTCGATTTTTTGAGCTGTTGTTTGCGCATCTCATCCGCGACTGCCAGCGCGAAAACGCGCTTCAGTGCCACGGCTTCGGCTTCCTCCAAAATTCCCTCCTCGGAGAGAAAATCATCGAAATTGCTGCCGCGATGCGGGTTCTTATTCTTTGGTCTGGCTGCTCTGGATGTAGGCATGTTTGCGTTGCAAGGCGCGGGCCTTGTCGTCATTTGGAGTTTTCTGCGTTTTCTTGATGAAGCCGTGGAGAAGAATGATCTCGTCCCGGTGGACGAAGAAGAGAGTGCGGGCGATCCGGGTGGGAAGATCAGTTCTGACCTCCCAGAGTCCGCTGCCGAGATTCCGCACGAGCGGCATTCCCAGCGGCCAGCGGAACTGCACCGTCTTGATGTCTTCGCCGATCAATCTCCGTTCCTCTGCGGACAGCTCTTTGAGCCAGGCACGCACTGGTTCAGCGCCGGTGCCGGTGGCGAAGAAAACGACGGGAAGCGGTCGCGGAGATTCTGGCATCGGAGAAATGGATGTATCAAAAAAGATACCTGGTCAACAGCCATTTCATCGCGTAACTCGTGCGCTTTACTGAGGAGACCGTGGGATAGGCTACGAATGATGGCGAGCGCCACAGATGCAGATGCGAGGCGCGAACGCGGGAGGAGGCCCGCAGCGGCCTCTGACCAAGTGAGCAACGAAGCAGGTGCGTCTGTGCCGCCGTCAAGATTTGTAGCCTATCCCACGGTCTCCTCAGTAGGTCAATCACGCTGATCAAGCCTACGAAGCCGAGCGTCGAGCGCTGGCCTTGAGCATTTCCCTATTTCGCTTTGATCTGCGTCCAAAGTTCGTCGTAGAGCTTTTGTTTCTCGCCAAGATCTTTGCCATACCAGAGACGAGCGATTGCTTCTGGTGACGGATAGATCGCCGGATTCTTCCGGTCTTCCGGACTGATAAATTCCAGCGCGGCCTTATTGGCTGAACCCATGTGATTGAAAGCGCAGAATTGCGCACTGACGCGTCCGTCCAACAGATAGTTGATGAACTTCTCAGCCAGATCCCGGTGCGGTGCGCGGTTGGGGATGGCGAGGTGGTCCACCCATTTGCCACCACCTTCTCGGGGAAGGAAGAAGTAAAGTTCCCGATCCTCCTTCATCACGCGGGCCGCCTCATTGCTTGCGGACATCGCCATGACTGCTTCTTTTGACAGAACCCGGTTCGCCGCGGTGGCTGGGATCGCAAACCCCAAAGACCGTTTCTTGACCTCGACCAGCAAATCCCTGGCTTCGGCCAGTTCTTTGGGATCCGTGCCATTGGGCTGATGTCCCTTGAAATTCATGGCGGCGTCGATGCATCCCCGTGGATCTTCGATCAGCAGGAAGGGCCCGGGTTGCCTGGCCGGGTCGAAAATCAAGCCCCAGCTTTCCTCGATCACCTTGCCGGGAGGTCTGCGAATCAAGATGCCCGTGGTTCCCAATGACAGAGGAACCGAGTAACGATTCTCCGGATCGAACTCGGTTTTGGGTGAACTGCGGATCAATGTTCTTGAAGTTGGGCAGATTCTCAAAGCGCAAGGGCGAAAGCACGCCGCGCCCGACCATGGCTGGAATGATGT
>SXMN01000212.1 GCA_005777315.1 Verrucomicrobiales bacterium | reverse complement strand
TAATGATCGATGCGAAAGATCTGCTTCTCGTGCGCATGCCGGGTAAGATCGGCATTGAGCGTGTGGGCGGAAGCGAGGTCGTGCCCAAACGGTTTTTCCACGACGATTCGCTGCCAGGAGGAACTGGCCGGCTCCTTTTCCAACAGGCCGGCCCCATGCAACTGCTGGGTGACCTCCCCAAACTGGCTGGGCGAAGTCGCAAAGTAAAACAAGCGGTTCTTGCGGAGCCCAGGATGATCAAAGCCTTCGATTTGCTGAGCAAGCTTTCGATAAGCGGCAGCATCAGACATGTCACCCTGGCAGTAGTGGAGGTTTGATGAAAATGCTGCCCAGACGGCGGCATCGACCGGCTTGGTACGGGAGAACTTTTGCAACGCCTCTCCCATCTCCGCACGAAATGACTCGGAATTCTTTTCCCGCCGCGCAAAGCCGATGATGCGGAACGGATCGGGCAGCTGTTTTTCTCGGTAAAGGTGGTAGAGCGCAGGAATCAACTTCCGCGCGGTGAGGTCGCCGCTTGCGCCAAATATGACCACCGTGCAGGGCTCGACCGACTTGCGCCCGTCATCGAGTCGGCAAACGAGTAACTCGTCGAGTTGCTGCGAATTCTCCATAAGTGGTGACGACCATGTCCCGCCAAGCCGGACTTTTCAACGAAACTCCGCCAACAATTCCGGCTGCAACCCTTTCCGTGAACCGCCAGTTTCAGCACAGAGATTTGGAGAACACAGAGAAAGACAGCTTTGCTTCCATCCTGAGCCTCGGTGTCCTCCAAAACTCTGAGCTGAAGCACGGACGCGCCCTACATCCAGCCAGGTCCATGGTCCGCAATGCATCCGTCTCGGCGAGGGAGGCTCTCCATGATTACTTTGGGAAACTGCCTCTCATTCCTGACGAGTTTCAGTTGACCGAAGCCGTTTGTTGGAGTTTAATCTGGCCGTTCCCGACAACGCTGACATGACAGCACTTCCCGTTTCTTTATGAATCCATCCCAACTCCATACTCCGTTCGTCCGCGAGGCAACGTCGCGGCGCCATCTGGGTTTCACGCTGATCGAGCTGCTGGTCGTCATTGCCATCATCGCCATCCTCGCCGGCATGCTGCTGCCGGCCTTGAGCAAGGCGAAAACGAAAGCCCAGGGGATATATTGCATGAACAACCTGAAAACCATGCAGCTTGCCTGGATCATGTATTCGCAGGATTGGAACGATTCGATTCCCGGCAACCGCTGGGACCAGAAGATCCCTGGCAACTGGGTTTCCGGGTGGCTCGATTTCAACGACAACAACGCGGATAACACCAATCTCCTGCTGATCCTCGACGAGAAATTCGCCCAGCTTGGGCTGTACACATCAAAGACCCCCGGCGCTTACAAGTGCCCCGCCGACAAGATCACGGTGAAGAACGGCGGCGTTTCGCGTTCCCGTGTGCGCAGCATTTCAATGAGCGGTTGGATGGGGCCCAACGCACCCGCATGGAATCCTGGTTATGTCGTTTACTCCAAGGTGTCACAAATGGTGAAGCTGTCGCCCACGCAAGCGCTGGTTTTCCTCGATGAACGGGAAGACAGCATTGACGACGGTTATTACGCAGTGAACATGGACAAGGCTGCATGGCAATTGGTGAACTTCCCCGGCAGCTTCCACAATGGTTCGGGCGGACTAAGTTTCGCGGACGGCCACGCCGAGATTCATCGCTGGGTCGATCCTCGGACCACGCCACCGTTCAAGAAAGGTCAGAAACGCGAATTCACCGCCATGAAGGACAACCGCGATCTCGTCTGGCTTCAACAGCACGCCACCGAAACGATCAAAGATCAGTGAGCCGCCGCCGATCCGTTTGAGGAACGATCTAAGGCTCCCGCAAGTCACTTGCGGCTCTTGCGCCGCCACCAAAGCAACAATTCCTCCCCCGTCCGGTTGGGATACGAACGAGGCACTTTCTCCTCGATCAGATCGAAGTGCGGTGAGAAACGATTCCACAATTCATCTCTGGTCGTCCCAAACGGTGGGCCGTCCATATCCGGGATGAGGAAATTGACGGCCAGGTAATCGCCCTCGGGCTTCAGCCAGCGCAAGGCGGCCTGTAAGTACGCGTCCCGCTGATCAGGATCGATTGCGCAGTACAGTGTGTGTTCGAACAACCAGTCGAATCGCTGCGGCGGATCGTCGGCCAGAAAATTTTCGGAGGAAATCCGACCAGGCGAGCCGCTGGTTTCCACCCGTTGACGCGCCAGCTTCACCGCCGAGGGCGCGATGTCAAAACCCCATGCGTCAAACCCCTCCCGGGCCCAGGCACAAACATCGTGCCCGGTTCCGCAGCCCGGAACGCAGACCGTTCCCTTCCGCAGGCCCGGATGTGATGCAAGAAAATCCACGAGGCCCGGCGATGCCTCTCCCTTTTCCCAAGGCGTCTCCCCGGATTGATAATGTCCTTCCCAATCAGTTGGCGGCATGTGGTGAGAATACGGGAGGAGCAGGTTCTTTGACCATTTAATCCTTTAATCGCCGAGGCTTGATCAACGGGGTCTGATCGCGGCCCTTTCGCTTGCCGCCAGAGCGAAGCTTCGCGAGACTGAACGCATGTACTTTTCCATGCATCGCTTCAGCTCTGGTCTTTTTCTCAATGTGCGGGCAGCCCTGCGGACAATTCTCCCGGGCTGTGCAGTCCTGCTCTCAATTGCCGCTCAACACACGACAACAGCTGCGAACTGGCCCCAGTTTCGTGGGCCAGGAGCATTGGGTGTTGGTGACAACTCCAATCTTCCTGATCGATGGAGCACCAACGAAAACGTTGCCTGGAAGATCGAAGTGCCGGGACGTGGCTGGTCATCTCCCATCATCTGGGGAGACCGCGTCTTCATCACGACCGTGGCCAGTGATGGTGACGTCGAGCCACCTAAGAAAGGACTCTATTTCGGCGGTGAGCGGCGGGAAATCCCGAAAGCCATGCAACATTGGCTGGTTCTTTGTCTCGACTTGAAGTCTGGACGGGAACTCTGGCGAAGGGAAGCGCACCAAGGCGAGGCTCCCAACCAACTCCACGTGAAGAACACCTACGCTTCCGAAACACCGGTGACCGACGGCGAACGCGTCTATGCCTACTTCGGCAATGCCGGCCTGTTCTGTTACGATATGGAAGGCAAGAAACTTTGGTCCACCAACTGGCCACCTGTGAAGACCCGCTATGGCTGGGGCTCGGCCGGTTCGCCCGTGCTTCACAACGGACGGCTGTTCATCGTAAATGACAATGACGAGAAGTCCTTTGCCGTGGCGCTGGACGCGAAGACTGGAAACCAGCTCTGGCGCGTGGAGCGTGACGAGAAGAGCAATTGGGCGACACCGTACGTCTGGCAAAATGAGAAGCGCACTGAACTCATCGTTCCAGGCACCAAGAAAGTACGCTCCTACGACCTCGATGGCCATCTGCTCTGGGAATTTGGCGGAATGTCAACGATCGTCATCCCGACACCTTTCTCGAAATTTGGACTGCTCTACGTTTGCTCCGGCTACGTTGGTGACAAGGTGCGGCCTGTGTTCGCGATCAAGCCCGGTGCGTCTGGCGACATCAGCCTGAAGCCAGATGAAACTCACAGTGATTTCATCGCGTGGTATCAGCCTACCGCGGCACCGTACAATCCATCGCCCTTGCTTTATGGTGATCACTTTTACGTGCTCTTCGATTTCGGTTTCCTGAGTTGTCACGATGCGCGGACTGGTAAACAGGTTTATGACAAACAACGCATCCGGCAGGAGACGACCTCTTTCACGGCATCACCCTGGGCCGCGAACGACAAACTTTTCGCGTTGAGCGAGGATGGCGACACGTTCGTCATTCAAGCTGGCCCCGAGTATCGCCTGCTGCACAAGAATTCGTTGGATGAAATGTGCATGGCCACGCCCGCGATCGCCGGCGATCGGCTGCTGATCCGAACGCTGACGAAGTTATACTGTTTCGCCAAGACGAAGTAAGCCTACGACCGAGAGATCAGCCGGTTTCGGACTATCCTTTGCACGCTGAGACGGGGAACGCTTTGGCATAGACAAATTTCACCTTGGTGCGCGTCCTTGGAAGCAGATGGCTCACGTCGGCGAACTGGAACGAATTTATGATGCCCACGCTCAGGCGATTTTCGGCTTCACACTGAACCTGACTCGCAACGAGGCGGACACACATGATGTGTTGCAGGATTTGTTTCGACGGCTGGCGACGCGCCCCGAGACGCTCCAAGGCGTCCGAGACGAGCGTGCGTTTCTGCTCCGGCTGGCGCACAACCTGGCGATCGACCTCATGCGCCGCCGGAGCGCAAGCGAGCACGCCGTCGAGGCTCTCGCCGCCGAGGTGGATGAAATTTTTGCGCCAGCTTCCGATCCTGATGAGGTTGTATTCCGACGGCAGCTTGCCGAGGCGCTCGCCATCCTGCCGGAGGAACAACGCGCTGTTGTCCACTTGAAGCTATGGGAAGGCATGACCTTCGAGCGCATCGCGGAAACACTCGGCATTCCGCCCAACACCGCCGCGAGCCGTTATCGCTACGCGTTAGACAAACTTCGCGCCAGGCTGCGTCCCGTTTACGAAGAGATTCAATGAACACATCTGATCCATTGGAGAAAAGACTTTCGGAAATCCCGATGCGAACCGTCTCTGCTGGATGGCGGAATGAAATCCTGCGCGGCGCAATCGAACATGAGAGTCAAAAAAACGCCATTCAATCGCCTGAAAGCAGCGTGCTGAGTTTGCTGCGCCAATGTCTCTGGCCGCATCCCGCCGCGTGGGGCACGCTTGCCGCCGTGTGGGTGATCATCGTGGTCCTCAACATCTCTTCTGGCGCGATTTCGATTTCGCTGGCACGGCGAGCCGCTCCGACACTGCCATCCCCGGAACTGCTGGCACTCCTTCGCGAACAACGAACCTTGCTGCAGAGCCTCCTCGCGGAACCGACACCGCCACCACCTCTGCTGGACCGGAAACCAAGCGCGTACTGGCTCCGATGCGAGCGTGTTTCATCGGCGGCTTAGTTCCGAGATCGAACGCCAATTTCTATGAATGATCATCCCTCTTCCTCAAATGAGGCATCTCAGCCTCGAAAACGTACTTCCCTGTTCCATGCCGTGCGTCGCCCTTTGTTCGTGCTCGCGGCGTTTGTCACTTTGCTTGGACTGGTTTGGGCGATTGAAAACTGGCGCGGCGCGCGCGCTTGGAACGCAGCCAAACGAGACCTGATCGCGCGTGGAGAACCATTGACCATCGAGCAACTGCTCCCGCCTCGTCCGCCGGATGAGCAAAACTTCGCCATGACGCCATTGCTTCAGCCACTTCTGGATTACACTCGATCCAGTAATCGTCTTGAAGGTGTTGTCTGGAGAAACCCGGGAGCTTTCTCCAGACTCACCGCGATAAAAATGCCGCAGGCTCGCCGTCCGGAGGCGGAAGGTGTCAAAGATTCCAGACCCCGTGTCCGCCGAGCCGAGCATGAAGCGACGGAGGGGCGAGTTGATTTGTTCGCCCAGGCGTTCGGCATCCGCATGGCTGCGCCTGAACGGGCGGACCCCAGAATAGGCCCCGAGCTGCTCGCTCGTTACGGTCTCCTCCCGCATGGGAGGAAGTCGATACGACCAACAAACGAAAAGCCAACGAACGAAACCGAAATCGCTGCAGCCATCATGGATCCCGCAGAGGAAGTCCTGCGGTTCCTGGATCGGTTCAAACCAGAAATGGATGAGATCGCCACAGCCTCGCGCAGGTCTCACTGCCAGTTTCCCATCCACTGGGAGGACAACTTCGGAAGCTTGTTGCCCCATCTGGCTCCTCTAAAAAGTTTCTCGACCATGATCAGCGTCCGTGCGACTGCACGTCTGGCAAAAGGCGATGCGACCGGAGGATTCGAGGATGCGATGACATGTCTGGGCTTGGCGAAGGCGTCTCAGAAGGATCCGTTGTTGATCTCCCAGCTCGTAGGTTTCTCTCAGGAGAGGATCGCTCAGCAGGCTGTTTGGGAAGGAATGGTCGAGCACCGCTGGAACGACACTCAACTGGCTGCATTTCAAGGAGAATTTGCCAGGGCAGACATTCGTGAAAAGCTCTTGTTCGCCGTTCGTGGGGAACGCGTGCTGGCGAATAATACTTTTGATTCATGGGCTTCGCTTGCGGGTCAGGAGATCGATCTGGACATGTTCGATGGAGCGCATCTTTTTTGGGGATTTCGTTGGATCAAGTGGATACCCGGATGGATCAGGCAGAATCAGGTCCGGCATAATCGCTTTTACGATTTGTTAATCGAAGAGACGAAACAGACGAACTGGCCGGCCAATCTGGCACGCCAAACGAATCAAGCAGCAACTTTCCAGCAAGCCGGGTTGGCGGAGATCTCACCTTACAACGCGATCGCACGCACACTCGTTCTTGGTCTCGCCGAGGATAAAGCCAACCATCAGTTCAAAGCCGCCCGTGCTCAAGTCACAGCTCGCCTTGCAGAAGTCGCTTGCGCACTCGAACGTTTTCGTGTCGCCCAAGGCGCATACCCGAAGGAGCTATCTGAGCTGGTGCCCAAGTATCTTGCTGCTGTCCCTCACGATCCGATGGGTGACAAACCGCTGCATTACGAACGCATCGATGATAAGGAATCATCCGAATTCGGCTGGTTCAACCTCTGGTCGGTCGGGCCGAATGGTGAAGATGATGCTGGAACGATGGCACCATCAGATTTCGACCAACAGGGTGATTGGGTCTGGCCGCTGCCAATCAAGCGGGTGGGCCGGCGGCTGTTTTAAATCGAAGCGGGACATCGAACACCAAGAATTGAGGATTCCCAACTGATTCACGGCTCAACCAACATTCGTTGGTTCCTGCGTCGGTCTCATCAAGCAACACGTCCTCTGACACAAACAGTAATGCAGTCTGAACGCCGTGTGCGCTGCTTCAATTTCACCCGAGCAACCCCGTCGGAGCCACTTCAATTTGGTCAGCCAGGGACTTCGGTATTTGATGCGACTTCATCTGCCCATCCTCGCCACGTGAAACGCAAACGACCGTGATCTTGCCACGAGCGGACTCGACGGGTGGAGCGGAGTTCAATTTCCAGATGCGGAAGAGGTAGGTAAGCGCCTTGCTTTTCTTCTCCGCGATGAGCATCTGGATTTCGATTTCGTCCTCGAATCGGAGCGGTGCCATGTAATCACAGTGGGCGTGAACGCGTGGCCACCCGAGTTTCGGCTCGTGCTGATCCATGACAATTGAGGTGCCGAGCGAGCGGAAAAAGGCGTGCTCCGCCGCCTCCATGTAGCGGAAAAAGTTCGAGTAATGGACAATCCCGGCCATGTCCGTCTCGCTGAACTCCACCCGCCGCCGCACTCGGAACTCGTAAGGCATGAGGGCACATTAGAAGTCAGAAGGCCAATTGACGACTGGAAAACTGCCGCCACCAATCGGGCGGGAACATCCCACCTACTCCTTGAACAGTTTCACCGTGATGGTGCCGTCGCGTGTAACGTGTGCTCGGAAGAGGCCGTCGGTGTTGAACGCGTTCGCCACAGTGCCGTTCTTGTCGAGGCAGATGACACCACCTTCGCCGCCCGCAACCTTGAGCTTTTTGTTGATGACTTCCTTGGCGGCATCCTGCACGGAAAGGCCCTTGTACTTCATGAGGGCCACGATGTCGTGCGTCACGGCGTAGCGGATGAAGAATTCCCCGTGCCCCGTGGCCGAAATGCCCGCCGCCTCGTTGTCAGCATAGGTGCCTGCGCCGATGATTGGAGAATCGCCCACACGACCCCAGCGCTTGTAAGCCATGCCTCCGGTGGAAGTGCCCGCCGCCAGGTCACCATTCGCATCCCGGGCCACGGCACCGACCGTGGACCACATCCCGTCGTGAGGTTGGGTAATTTTAGCGCGGTCCTTGGGTTTGGCGAGATACTCCTGCAGTTCCTGCCAGCGCGGTTCGGTGCGGAAATAGGAAGGATCAACGATCTCAAGTCCATTCTCTCGCGCGAAGGTATTCGCTCCTTCGCTCACGAGCAGCACGTGCTTGGATTTTTCCATGACGGCGCGGGCGGCAGAGATGGGGTTCTTGACGACCGTGACTCCCGCCACGGCTCCCGCTTTCAAACCCCGGCCTTCCATGATCGAGGAGTCCAATTCGTTTTTCCCCTGCAGGGTGAACACCGCGCCTTTGCCCGCATTAAAGACGGGGTTGTCCTCCATCAGACGGATCGAGGCTTCTATCATGTCGAGGCTCGATCCTCCCTTTTTGTAAACCTCATAGCCTTTCTGGATCGCCGCCTTCAATCCTTCGCGAGAGAGTCTTTCCCACTCGGGAGTGTTGATCTTGTCACGCCGCGAAGCAGCGCCGCCGTGAATGACGAGGACCACGTTCGAGTCCTGCGCGCGAAGTTGGAGGACCGAGGTGAACAGCGCCAGGCAGACGAACCATCGTTGAATTCTCATGCTATTAAAAGGTTGGGGTTTGTGGTGGACGAACGGAAAATCATTTTGGCGGAAACTTCACACGCGGTTTGGCATCGGGTGGCAGCTTGGAAACGTAGGAACGGCCGTTGCGGCGTCGGTCGAAACTCTTGCGCGCCTCATCCACCAGCACCGGCTGCAGGAACAGGTCGATGCCGGTGAGCGCGATGGTTTTTGCCGCGACGAGCATTCCTTTCTGACCGATGCCCATGCCGGCGCACGCGGTGGATTGCCAGGTGTGGGGTGCCACGCCGGGCACGAAGGTGGCAGCGCGAATCTCGCCAGTCGGAATGCGCCAGCTTACATCGCCCACGTCCGTGGACCAGAATGTGACGCCTTCCTGAACGGGCTGTACGCGCGCAGCGATGTTCAAATCCGGCAAGCCTTCTTGGGGCAGCAACGCCCGCAGTTTTTGCGCGAACTCTGTTTCCGCCGCGTCATAAAGCACGCCACCCACCGACCTCATGTTGGCGGAAGAGAGCGCGGCTAGCGTGTCGTTGGGCAGGACATTGGCGAGGCTTCCACTGATCTCAAGTTCGAGCGTGGTTTCCGTGGCGAGCGCTCCCGCCTCGGCGCATTTCAAAATACGTTTCCAAATTCCGTCCAGTGTTGGGGCGTCCGGATGCCGGACGATCAGGCGCAACTCGCTGAACTCAGGCACCACATTTTCCGCGCTGCCGCCGTTGGCCACGAAAAAATGAATCCGTGTCTCGGCAGGCACATGTTCGCGCAACATTTCGACCGCATGGCTCATCAGCATCACGGCATCGAGCGCGGAGCGGCCCTTCTCAGGGGCGCGTGCGGCGTGGGCCGCGGTGCCGCGAAACCGAAAGTAGCCGCCGACATTGGCCAGCGTGGTCTTGACGCCGGGCTCATTGCGATCATCCGGATGCCACGTCAGGGCCACGTGGCAATCGTCAAACACTCCGGCGCGGCCAAGGTGAACCTTTCCACTTCCATTTTCCTCGGCGGGACAACCATAGAAACGAATCGTGCCTTTCAGCGCGCTGGCTTGCAGATGCTCCTTGATCGTAATCGCGGCGAAAGCGGACGCCGTTCCGAGAAGATTGTGGCCGCAGCCATGGCCGCTTCCGAGCATTCCGATGGGGCGTTTTTCAGGAATGGCATCCTGACGCAAGCCCGGCAAGGCGTCATACTCGCCAAGGATTGCAATGACGGGCTTGCCGGAACCCCAGGAGGCTATGAAGGCAGTGGGCATGCCGCCGATGTTGGTCTTGATCTGGAAACCCGCGCCGCGAAGTTCGGACGCGAGCAACTCGGAGCTTTGATACTCCTCGAAGCTGATCTCCGCGATTTCCCAGATGCGGCGGGACAAGGCGGTGAAGCGATCCGCCCGCTGTTCCATGCTGGCAATTACCTTGGATTTCCACTCTGGCGGGGTCGTTTCCTGAGCAGTGGCACTCAGCAAATGGAGCCAAACAAACAAACCCAAAAGGATGAGAGACGAGGTTGAAGCAGGAGGGCGCTCGCAAAAGCTCCGTGTATGAAGCCTGTGGCTGAAGAGTTGGATCACTCAAGAATGCTAACAGTCACCATTGCGAACCTGGAAGAAAGAATTGCGAAAAATGCGGTTCGGAATGTCAACTCTTCAGACGGCGGAACCGTCCTCGAACCATTTCGAGAACGTCCGTGGCTTGCGGCACTTTCAGGAGAAGCAAAATGCCCCAATAGATCGCGCCGGCGAGGATTGCCGGAACAAAGACAGCACCGAGTTTTGCCACAACGTTCGCATGTCCAATGGAATGTTCCCAACTCCTAAGCGCGAGCCAGGCGACCACACCGGCCACAGTACCAGCGGCTGCGAGGCTGGTCAGAGTTTGCTTCAGAGTCGCGAGATCCAGGTGCTTGAGCTTGCGTCGAAGCGCGTAGAACAACAGCCAGGCGTTAACTACAGCGCTCAAGGTGTTGGCCAGACCCATGCCTCCCTGCTGAAGCACCGGCACGAGGCCAAAGGTGAAGACGACGTTGATGGCCAGGCACACGCTGCTGATGAGCATCGGAGTGCGAGTGTCGCCCAGAGCGTAGAAAGCGCGGGCAAGAATGTTCACCATCGAAAACACGATCAATCCAGGTGCCAGGCATGCCACTGCCAGGGCAGCCCGGCGGGTTGACTGCCCGTCGAATTCTCCTCGCTCGAAGAGCAGGCGAACGATGGGCTCCGCGAGCAGAACGAGAAGCACTGAAGCGATCAAATTGGTGAACATGAGATAGCCGAGTCCCTGGCCGAGGGTGGAGCGAAACTCAGGATATTTCTTCTCCACGGCAAGGCCTGTGAGCGTGGGCAGCAAGTAGGTTGCGAGCGAGATGCCGAAGATGCCCTGGGGCAGTTCCATCAACCGGACAGCGTAGCCAAACGAAGCGACGATGACCGGGCTGACGAAAAAGTAAGCGATGCTGTAAGTGATCAGCATGTTCAACTGGAACGCGGCCACGCCCATCATCCCCGGCACCATCTTGCGCATGACCTGGCGCACGGTTTCATTTCCGAAAGGCGACACCCAGCGAAAACGAAATCCCTCTGCGCGCAGAGTTGGAATCTGATAGGCCACCTGCGCCACGCCTGCCACCAGGACGCCGTAGGCTAGGAGGAAAATCTTCTGATCCAGCTCGCCCTTTGCGCGTGGCGCAAAAATCAATGCCACCGTGATCATCACCACGTTCAACATGGTTGCTCCCATCGCAGGCACGAAGAAATGTCCGCGCGAATTCAGGACGCCCATGAACAGCGCCGCCAGGCAGACTGGCAGCATGTAGGGGAACATCACGCGCGCCAGTTCAAGCATCAGCCTCGTCTCTGATTTCAAGAAACCGGGATTGGGAAACTGTGGATCGAAGCTTTCAGTAAACACTTCTTCAGGATTTGCCATCCGCACTTGTTGCAAGCCCGCTGGAGCGTCGAGCCGCAACGTCACCGTCAATCCGAGCAGCACCACAGCCGTGACCACGCAAGCCGCGATGATCAGCCCAGAGATCGTGGCGTTGGCCGCATGCCACATTGCCTCCTCGCCTTCTTTGCGTTCCTTTTCCTTGAAGATCGGGATGAAGGCGGCGGTGAGCGCGCCCTCGCCGAGCAGACGCCGGAAAAGGTTCGGGATCATGAAAGCCATGATGAATGCTCCGGCCACGGCTTTGTCGCCCATGAAGCTTGCGTAGGCCATCTCCCGGACAAGACCGAGAATCCGGCTCAACAGCGTGGCAGCGCCCATTGCGCCCGAAGATTTCAGCATTTGCGACATGTATCCCTGATAGCGTGCTGAGTTAACAGGCAAGGAGATCGAAGTGTCATGCGGAAAATGCGTGGCACAGCGTTCCCTTCTGAATATGGCCTTCCCGCGTCTCTGGGTCCGGGTTTCTGCTCTTCGGGGCAGATCCTTGAACGGAACACCGATCATGAATTTGATCACTTACTGAGGAGACCGTGGGATAGGTTACAAATCTTGACGGCGGCACAGACGCATCTGCTTCGTTGCTCGCTTGGTCAGAGGCCGCTGCGGGCATCCTCCCGCGTTCGCGCCTCGCATCTGCATCTGTGGCGCTCGCCATCATTCGTAGCCAATCCAACGGTCTCCTCAGTATGGAGAGAAGCGCCTCGCCATACTTTGTGAGTTCCTTCGCATGATCGAAGCTGCCAGAGTGAACGACCGATCATGACTGCTGATCGCCCAATCCCACGCCTCAATCTTCTGGCATGGGTCGCCCCTTTGTTTCAGGCAGGAAGAGCAGCGCGACCAAACCCAGGAGAAACACCACGCTGACGTAGCAACACGCAGTGCGGAAGGCTTCGAGCCTGGCTTCGGTGGTCACGGCTCCAGCAGCCAGGTGCGCTTGCAGGATCCCCAATGTGAATGGACCGCTCGCGGCGATGAAGCGGCCTACATTGTAGCAGAAGCTTGTTCCAGTGCTGCGCAGTCGTATAGGGAAGAGTTCCGGCAGGTAGATGGCGAAACCCGCAAATACCGCAAGCTGGCAGAAACCCATGATTGGGGTGAGCACGAAGATGTGCCAGGGTTCATTCAGGTATCTGAAAGTGACGTAAGTGCTGATGAACGCAGCGATGAATGCGACTGCAAAGACGGGCTTTCGACCATACTGGTGCGCGAATTTTGTAAACAGCATCATGCCCGCAAATGCGCCGATGTTCTGCATGATCATGTTGATGCCGGTCCACATCAATCGTCGCGCAGGCACCTCGGCAGCGGGGACATTCTGTTCCTTTAGAACCTTTCCGATCACGTCGCCAACCAGCTCCGGGCTGAAGAAGCCGACGCCCCAGAGTCCGACGACGCCCGACACGCAGAGCAGCATTCCAAGAAGGGCCGGCTTGCGCCATCGCGCTTCGCCGAAGAGCGAGGCGTAGGAGCCAAATTTCGCGCCGGTCAGTTTTCCGGCTTCGCGGGCCTTGACCCATTTTTCCGGTTCCTTCAGTCGCAGTTGTATAAAGACACAGAGAAACGCCGGCAGCGCTCCTATCCAGAAAAGATACTTCCAAAAATCCGAAGCAGGTTTGCCGCCGCCTTGAATCGCTGACACCTGGAGCCACCCGACGGTGATGGCGATCGCCCCGGCGGTGACGTTGCCAACCGCGGAGAGCGATTGCATCAATCCCAGCGCGTGGGGCCTCGCGCGGTCAGGCAGGGAATCCGCGACCAGCGCCACGGACAGGCCAAACACTCCGCCCACACCCAGACCAGTGATGAAGCGGTAAACGCAGAAATCATAGACCCCGGTTGAGAATGCCGAGAGTCCCGTAAACACCGAGTACAACAAGACTGTGATGGTAAGTGTGCGCGCCCGCCCGATGCGGTCTCCCACAGCGCCAAAGATCAGCCCGCCCGTTGCCCAGCCCGCCACGAAAATTGCCGTCGCATTTCCTCCCCATTGTTTAAGGACGTCCGATGTCGTGCCCTTCGGCAGCAAATCCGCGATGGCTGGATTGCGGGCGATGATGAAGAGCTGTTGATCGAGGCAATCGAACAGCCAGGCCGCGCAAGCCATCGAGAAGACAAACCAATGATGGCGGTTGAGTTCTTTCCACCAAGGCACGGATGATGAGTGTGGCGAGGACATGCGAATAATACGTGTGCGGACGGGATTACACGCCTCGGTCGAAAGAGCCAAGCAGATTCATCACGCCGCCCTGGTCATTCCCGAGACTCTCCGGAACGACGGTCAGTCTGAGTAGGGTGATTCCTCCGTCGATCGAATGAGAAAGTGTCGAGCCTGAAAAGCATGAACCGCGTGCAAGCCCATGGCCCTCGACAAGGAGGGTGGAATGAAGTTTGAGGGCAAGGAGATGGAATGAATTTGGTGGCGCGCCGCTGTGGACTCTGATTGGATTGGCGCATGTCCATCGCGCATGCGGATCAAATGTTGGCAGGATTGC
>SXMN01000211.1 GCA_005777315.1 Verrucomicrobiales bacterium | reverse complement strand
GTCAACGACAGCCCAACCCAAAATACAAAACCATCACCGACTTCCACGCTGACATGGGGGAAAACAATCTCGCCAAAGCCATGCGCTTCGTCTCTCGCAAGCGTCCCTCCCTTTGAATCCCCTTCATGCATACGCGCTGATGAGACTCGTCGGCCCGCACTGACCGCTTGTTTTTCACCGGCATGGACCCTAATCATCTGCCGCCAATTGCATGCAGTTCACTAAGGGCAAGACACTCATCATCGTGCCGACGTACAACGAGCGGGAGAATCTTCCGGACCTCGTTCAACGTGTCATTGCACTGCCGGTGCCGGTTGATTTGCTCATCGTGGACGACAACTCGCCGGACGGCACTGGCAGGATGGCGGATGATTTCGCCCGTCAACACTCTCAGATCCAGGTTCTGCATCGGAGTGGGAAGAATGGCCTGGGGAGGGCTTATTGCGCTGGTTTCCAATGGGCGCTTGAGCGTGATTATGAATTCATATTCGAGATGGACGGCGACCTCTCGCACAACCCGGATGACATCCCACGTTTCGCAGCGGCTGTTCAGGATGCGGACCTGGCAATCGGTTCCCGTTATTGCAACGGAATCCGCGTGATCAACTGGCCGTTGCACCGGCTGATGTTGAGCCTTTGCGCCGCGAAGTATGTGAAGGTCATCACAGGCATGCCGTTCACAGATCCTACGGGAGGCTACAAATGTTTTCGGCGGCGGGCGCTGAGAGCCGTTGATCTCGCATCGGTGGATTCCAATGGTTACAGCTTTCAGATTGAACTGACCCACAAGATCTGGCGGCAAGGCATGAAGGTTGTCGAAGTTCCGATCATCTTCACGGATCGTTTTCACGGCACCTCGAAAATGGAGCCGAAGATCGTGCGTGAGGCGCTGCGGATCACATGGAAGCTGCTGTTTCAAAATCACCTGAGCCGTTCGCCGCATCGAACTTCGTCTTGAGCGCGGTGACGGAATGGCACGGGCGCTGTCCAACCGTCATGAATTCGCATTTGAATTACAGTGGGGAAGCTTGTTCTCAAGCCGCTAAATCACGCCCATGCTCCCCGTAGTTACCAGAGAACTGATCGTCAGCTCACGCAGGCGGGGAACCTACCATACTCGCGTCGGAGCGGCGGGGCTGGCGCTGCTGGCGATGCTATGGTTGATGCTTGTCAGCTCCCTTGGCACCGGCACGGCGGTTCTGGAGAAGATGCTCTTCGACACTTTGTCGGGCATCGCGTTCGCCTACTGTCTGCTGGTGGGAGTTCGTGTGACAGCGGATTGTCTGAGCGCCGAGAAACGCGAAGGCACACTCGGCCTTTTGTTCCTCACAGACCTCCGGGGTTATGACCTTGTTCTCGGCAAACTCGTTTCATCATCGCTGGCGTCAGTGTACGGTTTGCTCGCAACGGTGCCGGTCCTGTCATTGGCGCTCTTGTTAGGCGGAGTAAGTCTCTCACAGGTGTTTTTGGTGGCGATGGTGCTGTTCAACACCATGTTTTTCTCCCTGTCGGCGGGAATTCTCGTTTCCACCATGAGTCAGAACGAACGTAAAGCGGCATTCGCCACGCTCATGCTCATTCTGTTCTGCACCCTGTTTCCAGTAGTTGTTCTCTTCTTCATACATGAGTTTCTTGAGTATGATTTTCCGGACGAAGCGAGCGCTTGGGGCATGTTGCCAAGCCCCCTTCTAGGCTTCCTGATGACCTTCAAGACGGGGCCACTCTCACTTGCGCCGTTTCCGATCTGGGTTCCCATCGGCGTGATCCACTTCCTGTCCTGGTTATTTCTCGCCATCGCGAGCCGGATGTTGCCGCGATTGGCCCACGACCGGCCGCAAAGCAAACGAACCGAGCGCTGGACCGCAAGGTTCCGGACATGGAGTTACGGCGAGGGGGAGGAACGTCTGCGGTTTCGCAGACGCCTCCTGGATTTGAACCCGTTTACCTGGCTCTCATCACGCGAACGGTTCAAAGCCTATTACGTGTGGTTCTTCCTGGGTGTCCTTCTCCTCATGTGGGGAATCGCCGCCTGGAAGTATCCGGACATCTTCTTCGTCTGGGATATTTCGCCCGGGGCGCTCTGGTTGCTGCACGGTTTTGTGAAGATCTGGTTCGCTTCGGAAGTTTGCCAAAGATTGATTGAGGACCGGCGGGCGGGAGCGTTGGAGCTGCTGCTTTCCACTCCACTGGGCGTTCAAGAGATTTCGCACGGCCAGTCGCTGGCATTGCGACGCCAGTTTAAGGGGCCTGTCATTGCGCTGCTCAGTGTTGATTGTACCACGGCAGTGGTGGGAATGATGATTCCAGGCCCCGTGATGACTACGAACGATCAGATGGCGCGGCTGCTCGTGTTCCCAGCCGGTATGATTGTGATGCTGCTCGACCTCTGGGCGATTCAGTGGGTGGGAATGTGGAAGTCACTCACATCAACCAGCCTTAATCGCGTGCTGCTGACGACCTACGGACGGATCCTCATCCTGCCGTGGCTTCTTTTCTTTCTCTTCGGTTCCGGCATGGCTGCCTTCCAGTTTTTGACCGGCGTTACAATGCGGATGTCTTCCGTGACACTCGTCATAGCCTGGACCATTTTCAGTGTCATCGTGGATCTGGTTCACATATTTCCCTCGCGGAAAAAGTTCATGGAGCAATTTCGGACGCTTGCAGCCTCACGCTTTGATTCGCCGGTCATTCAACCGGGAGTGACATCGAGGCTCGGGTTTCTCGGCACGCTCTTCACTCGCTCTACCACTGCGGAACCCCGCGGCAATTTGTTTGTCGTCCTTCGACGTCATTGGACGATGACCTCCATCGGCCTCGTGTTGGTGATCGCGGTCGTTTCGCTGGCAGTTTACCGAGCCAGCCTGCGGAGTGAATTGAAGCGCGAACTGGCCGCCATTTCCGCGCGTGGCGAGCCGGCTTTTCCAGAGGAAATCGACAGATGGGATCCACCCATTCCAGAAGCGCAGAACGCCATGGACCGCCTGACGCCGTTGCTGACGATGCGTTACATCGGGACGATAACCAATCAAGAGGCGCTCGTGGCAAAGCATGCAGCGGCGCTAGAGGAGGTTCACCGGAGCCTTCAGTTGTCGGGGAGTCGCATGGAAATAAACTGGGACAATCCGAACAATTTCCAAAATTACCAGCAGTTGCACAACTTGAGCGAGCTGGCGCAGGTGTTGAATGCGCAGGCGTCCGTGCGGCAACGAACAAATGATATCGATGGAGCCTTGGATTCAATTGCTGCCATCGCCAGGATCGGGAGGATATTTGGGGGGATTCCAATTCCGATCGCGCAGCATTTCCGACTGGCTTGCGTGAACATCGGTTTGGATGCCAGTGAGCAGCTAATCGCGAACGGAACCGTACCCAAGCCCCAGCTCAATCGATTGATGAGGATTCTGCGTGAGTCGGAAGCGCAAACTCTCGACGGCAACTGGCGGGTTCGCGCCTTTATCGGTCACCGCTATCTGACGATTCGTATTCACGAGAATCCTGGACAGCGCTTCAACCCGTGGATGGGAGGCCCGCCTCCGCCGGCCATACAATTATTGGCAGGGATACAAACCTCCCTCGGAATGTCGGATCGGGCGCTGATCAAAGCTCTCCGCTCGTTGAACGCGCAAATCGACGCTCTCAAACATCCCTTTCCCGAAAATCTCCGACAGCTTCAAACGATCCAGGGTCAACTTGGTCCCGATCTCGGAGCAAATCCATTTGGGAATTGGTTGGCCAGCATGACAATGATTGATCCAGGAGCGTTGAGCTGGGAAATGAATCTGGTCAACCGAACGCGACTGACCGAGATCGCCGTGGCGATCGAGCTTGCCCGATTGGAGACGGAGGCTGTTCCAGAGGATCTGCAGTCTTTGGCACCAACATTTATAGAAGCGCTGCCTGTTCCACTTGGCGACGGCGGGCCGTTTACGTTTGAGCGCCTGAACCCCGGCTATCGGATTTTCCACGGGACGAATGCACCCGTCGTGAAGGCAAACAAGGGAAGGAACAATTTCCAGACTTCAAGTTCTGCAGCGGTCATTACTGTGAGACGCTGAAACGAACCTTCGCCTCAAAGCTTCACACGCTGCGCCTCGCGATCCAGCGGAGACAATACGAAGCCGTTCTACTCCAGCTCCGCCACTCGAACACGTTTTCGATCACGGCAGGCTTCGATACTCTGACGGAGTTGCTCGCGCAGATCGCGAGCGCCAGGAAGATAAGCCAGCTCCAGGCCCGGCGTGGACGCGTCATTGGTGGTAATGACGATGCTTCCGCAACCGAAGATTCGTGCAGGCAATGATTCGACCAGTGTCACGTCCTTCACCCGGTAAAGTTCCAAGTCGTCCGTGCGGCGGGTCAAAAGCCCCGTCGTGACACGGATGCGCTCGGTGGTAATCTCGTATTTGCGAATACGAATAAAAAGCCAGCTAAATGCCGCATAGATCAGAGCCACAGCCGCCGCACCGAACAAAATCCAATTAACAGGCGATGGCACGAAGAAGCCCGCCGACACGGCTGCGACAAAAACGACTCCGCACAGAATGAAGGCACCAAGATTGATCACTGGAGAGGATGAGCCTTGGAAGAACGTCTTTTCTTCGGTCATAAGTATTCCATTTCGGTCGAGAGTAACTCATCGCTGCATCGGGGAAAACTCCTTTCCTTGGCGGGCCCGGAAACGTGTCCACTCGGGCCTTTCAGAGGGAATGGCGGCACGTGTTGAACACGCAGAATTTGAGCCAGTGCTCGCCAAATGTTTTCCTTGCGGCGGGTATGGGCCTCCACTAGGTTTCGCGGCGCTTTTTGGGACGGTCTTCAAGTCTTGTTCCTGAGGCCTTCACAAGTGTGGGTTGGTAGCTCAGTTGGTAGAGCAGTGCCCTTTTAAGGCATTGGTCGAGGGTTCGAGTCCCTCCCAACCCACCACTTCAAAACACTCACGTACTGACCATACCGCAGTTACGACGTGGAGCTCCCAGACTATCACTGAGCATGACGACGAAGAAGCTGGCACCGATCCATCCGGAAGAAATCCTCCGGGAAGAGTTCATGCAGCCGCTCGGCTTGTCTCAGAACGCGATGGCACGGGCGCTCCGGGTTCCGCCCCGGCGCATCAATGAGATTGTGATGGAGAAGCGCGGCATCACGGCGGACACGGCCCTGCGGCTGGCCCGATGCTTTGGCACCAACGCGGAATTGGGGACGGGCTTGCAGTCGGACCATGAGTTGCGGCTGGCGCGTTACGAGACCGAGAAGGAAATCGAGCAAGAAATGTCGCCGTTTCAAACGGCGGTCCCGGTGCCGGCGTGATCGCAGCAGGCTTCTTCTACGTTGGATCGTCGAACGGATTGTCCGCCTCGACTAAAAATCTGAAGGCAAGCTTGCTCTGCTCAGTCCCTGCCGCTAATCGTCTCGGCATCCACTCCCGAATCACAAAAGCTGGGGGCACCAGCAAAAACCCACCAAAGAGAAAATTTATTTCGAGGGGTAGGACAGTTTTTGTCCTACCCGTTGTGATGTAATCCTCCGGCAATGGCTTCAAAAATGGTTCGTCTTTGGGCGAAAACAACAGAAGACGGGCAACCAGGGATCTCGGTGCGCGATCACTGCTTGAACGTCGGTTGTGTAGCCGAGGCAATAATGGAATTGTTGCCCAGAAGAGTTCACGCGCTGCTACCACAAGCTGGGGCGCTGCTTGCGGCGCTGCACGACGTAGGCAAGATCACGGTTGGCTTTCAGGCCAAGTGCCCGGCGTGGTTGGCCTCGGCGGCCTTACCTCCCGGTTCCGATGGCAGTATCGCTTTATCCGTCACCGATCACGCGTTCGTCAGCCAGGCGTTCCTGCAAAAGCTCCCGGACGCAACGGCCAGTCGGCTCTGGGCCGTCGCGGTCGGCGCACATCACGGGCGACCGAAGGGAAGATCTGTCCGACTGAACAGCAGCAACCATCTGGAAGCACTGGCTGACTGGGCCGAAGCGCAGCGGCTCCAACTGTTGGCTGAACTCAAGATGATCTTCGGCCCTCTGCCGGACGCTCCACCCGATCCACGACTTACTCCCGATCACTCCGACCTCTGGCTGCTCGCCGGCCTCATCACCGTCGCGGACTGGATCGGCTCGAACGAAACGTGGTTCTACCCTAGCGGAGGGCTGCCGCTGGAGGCTGCTCGAACCCAGGCCCGCGACGCGTTGCGCCAAATCGGCTGGCCCGGCGGCAAGCTGCGTCCGACGAGTTTCGCCGCTGCTTTCGGAACCGGAACCGCTCCCGCCTTCAAGCCGAACAAGGTTCAAGAAGCCGTGGCCTCCGCGGCGCTCCAACCTGGCGTCATCGTGGTCGAAGGACCGATGGGTTGCGGCAAGACCGAGGCGGCGCTGTTCGCCGCGCAGCAACTCATCGCCGCCGGCCACCACCAGGGAATCTATTTCGCGCTGCCCACCCAGGTGACGAGCAATCGCATTCATCGCCGCATCGAACGCTTTCTCCTTAACACCCTGGCTGGCGACGCACCGCTCCGGTTGGCGCATGGCAATGCGTGGCTGGAAGCCGACTTCATCCAGAAGCTCTCGCCTTCGTTCACTCGATGGGAGGATAAGGACGGTGAGAAACCGGACGACCACGTCCGCGAGGCTCGCTCGTGGTTTGCCTCGGCCAAGCAGGCACTGCTCGCACCCTACGGCGTCGGCACCATTGATCAGGCGTTGCAGGCCGTGGTGGCCGTGAAACATTTCTTCGTCCGCCGGTTCGCCCTCGCGGGCAAGGTCGTCATCCTCGACGAGATTCATTCCTACGACATCTACACCGGCACGCTCATCACCGCGCTCATCCGCGAACTGGTGAATTTGCGCTGCACCGTGATCATACTCAGCGCCACACTCACCGCCGAACGGCGACGGGAACTGTTGGCGGCGGCTGGCATCGCGGAAACGGCCGCGCCTTCCGCCTATCCGCTCATCAGCAGCGGAGCGCCCGGCAACGCCGCGCTACCGGCTGTCGCCCCGGAATGGCCGGATCGTCGGCCCATCGCGCTCCGCAGCGCAGTCATTCCCGAAGTGGAAGTCGTCGAGGAACTCATCCGTCGCGCCGAGACGGGCCAGCATGTTCTCTGGATCCGCAACACCGTCGTCGAAGCGCAGGAGTCCTTCCGTTCCGCCTCCGGTTCCGTGCGCGAAGACACGGTGCGTGTCGGCCTGTTGCACAGCCGGTTTCCATTTCATCGCCGCGCGGAACTGGAGGACGACTGGCTGGAACTGCTCGGCAAAAACCGCCCCGCCGCCGGGCTGGGCTCCATCCTCATCGCCACTCAGGTCGTGGAGCAGAGCGTGGACATCGACCTCGATTTCATCGTCTCCGACCTCGCGCCCACCGACATGCTGCTCCAGCGCGTGGGCCGGCTCTGGCGACACGAACGGCCCCACCGCCGAGCGACCGCGCCGGAGTTTTGGATCCGCCTCCCCGAGTTGCCGACGACGGACGATACGAAGGAACTGACCAAAGCCCTCGGTCGCAGCGCCCGCGTCTATGCGCCCTATGTTCTGCTTCGTACGATGGAGGTCTGGCGCGCGAAGACTGAACTTCGCCTGCCCACCGACATCCGTCCGTTGCTCGAAGCCACCTACGCCGAGCCGGCTGCCGACGAGTCGGAAACCTGGCGGGAACTCCACGCCCAACTGGAAACCGAGAAGCGCCAACTCGCCGCCAACGCCGAAGCCGCCACACGCGTGCTGGGGAATCCGATGCTCGACGACAAGGAGGAAATCCTGACGCGCCGCAAGGGTGCGCCGACCAAGCCCGTCGTGCTGCTCCGCTCCGTCACCACCGGCGCGAACGGCATCGTCCTCGCCGTCGCTCTCGATGGCACCCGCGCTGAGATCAGCGAACATGAATGGTGCCGAGGCTCCGCCAAGTTTCTACACGACTGGATCGTACGTGCGCCGCGCTGGATGGTACCCGACGATGCGCCACGCCCTCGCTGGCTCGCGCTCCACGGCCCAGCCGGTGCCACCGTCGCCACCGTGGGCGACGATGGTCGCTGTGATTTCGGCGAGGAAGTTTCCGCCATGACTTACGATCCGCGTCTCGGCATCTATTCCGAACGCCCCACTAAGACCGCCCCGCAACAATGGAAGGATGACGACGATGAATTTGACTCTTGAACCTTGGAGTCCCGCGCTGCGGGTCGATGGCCGCCGCGACTTGTTCAGCCTGCGCGACCTGTTCGCCCACGCCCACGAGCTGCGCGACCTCGCCGTGAAACCTCACGAGCGTATCGCCCTGATGCGCCTGTTGCTCTGCATCACCCAGGCCGCGCTCGACGGGCCCGCCAATGAAGACGAGTGGGAGACGTGCGAGCCGCTCATCCAGCCGCGCGTCCAGGATTACCTGAGCAAGTGGAAGACTGCGTTCGAGTTGTTCGGGGACGGGCCGAGGTTTCTGCAATTGCCCAACTTGAAACCTGGCAAGGAATCCGACGAAGGCAACGCTGCCACGAAACTCGATCTCGCGCTGGCCACCGGCAACAACTCGACTCTGTTCGACAACCGTGCTGGCGAGGACCGAACGCTCGCGT
>SXMN01000210.1 GCA_005777315.1 Verrucomicrobiales bacterium | reverse complement strand
CCCGAAGTCCCCTCTGGCCCATGCGAGAGCGAGTTGATCTGAAGAGCCCGGTGCGGGAAAACCGCCCGCCGGGATCTGTGCGGGGGGCGCCGGGCAACCGGCGTCCCTACCGCGACATTAGGACACTACCGACGTGACAGGTCGCTGATCCGTCGGTGCATTTCATTGCCAGTCAGGCTGACAGCTCTGTGAAGAAATTTTTGAAAATGCTGTTCAAGTCTCACGTGATTTCAGCCGATGAATCCATCAGCCAATAAAGCGAAGCTGGATTTTTTAAGAGTCCGACTTCACACTCGGCTCCGGATCAGCATAACAGTTGATCTCCACTCTGGTGGATGGTTCGTGTGCTACTTAGCGTCTGGCAGTTCGCCGGCTTCTTACGCGCACGTTCAGAATCGCCGGAGGCCATGACGTAAGGCAGGTTAAACCAAAGCGCGACAGCCAGGAGAGACTGGCACTTTTTCTTGTGATTGATGGGGAGCGGTCTTCGGCACCGTCGCCATCGCAGAGGGTGGGTTTTCTCAGCGATCAATCATTCTTGCCAGCACGTTTGCCGTAATCCGTTGCGCCCTTGGATCAGGCCCCTTTGGCGACGTATAGACACCTGGGCGAACGTAACCAGGCGGTGCGGAAAGGCTGTCTGCCCACCAACAGGTAGCCGCATTGAAGACGAAGTTTCCCTTCGGTCCGTCGTAAATCGTCGCAGTGTAAGTCCCGCCATTGAGCTTGCCGGGCGCATCCTGGGTGAGGCCGCTGGCCACCACCACCAGGCCCGGAAGCGGCGCGGGATCGCCATGCCATTCCCAGCCCACCAATCCCGGAATTCCCTCGCCGCGTTTCATGCCGGTGCCGTCGAAGAGCCAGTGATTCGGCTCTGCGCAAATCCAGTCCGCGCCGCCGGTGACGGGGCCGGTGCTGTGGGCGCCGACCAGTTCATTGGCGTAGGGTCGTTCGTGCGCCAGGGATTTCATGGCGATGAAATCACGCGTTCCACCGGGCGGTCCATAAACTCCAACGCGCTCGAATGCCCGATGCGCGACACCTTTCGCATCCGGCGCGAACAGGATTCGTCCGCAACAGGTGTTGCCGGACAGGAAGGCGACATTTAACCCCGCAGCGATGGATGACTTCAGATTACGGAACATCTCGATCGAGTAGTACTCGTCATGGCCGACCGAGAGGAATCCTTTGGCCCGCAAAAGCCCCTTCGGGTCAATGTGCGTGTCGATGTTGGAGATGTAGGTGACATCGTAGCCTTGCTGTTCGAGCCAGAAGGCGAGCGGGAATTCCCAGAGAAACCATTCGCCCGAGCCGGTCGAGAGGGGCGCGTCGAGGATCTGACAGTACTTCCCATACGGGCGATTGAAACCGACCTGAACGCCTCCACCCCAGGACCAGGTGTCCTTGCCGTCATCGTAGAGGGAGAATTGATTCGGCCAGCGATTGTATGCCTGCCAGGTATTGTCCGAGCATTGAAAGATGAAGTCTGCCGGACGGTCGTCACGAACGATGAAGATCACGTAGCTCTGCAATCCCTCGCGCGCCGCGGTGAGTTTGCCGAGATACACGCCGCTGACCCAGTCTCGGGGAATTCTCAAAGTGGCGCTTGGTTTCCATCGACAGTCGCGCACCCGCTTCCCGCCAATCGGAGGATCCGGCTGGATCGAGCCCTGAAACGGCCCCAAAGTTTTGACGTGTCGTCCGCCAGCGCCGCCGTAGTAGCCCATCCGATAAATATCCAGCTTGAAGGAGGATGCCGGGTTGGTGCTGACGAAAAAGCTGATCTGCTGTCCGGCCCGCACGCTGGTCCGGGAACAATAGCCTTCGATCCACGGACACCGATACTTCGTCGCGGGATCAATGCGAGTGTTGGTGAGCAGCCAGTCGGTTGTGCCGGGTCTCCCATTCTCCTGTTGGATCAAGTTTGGTTTGATTCGAGCACCCTGCGCTGTTGGAGGGGTAAAACCGGCCAGGGCAGAAATGGCCCCGACGCCAAGTGTGCCCTTGAGGAGTTCGCGGCGTGAAAATTTCGGCGAGCCGATGGACGGTTTCGCCAAATTCTTGGTCGGGGATTTTGGGTTCAATGGAAGCAAGGGTTCGTGCAAAAGCGCCTTCAAATTTGCGTATGGATATGCCCTCACCCCTGCCCTCTCCCATCCGATGGGAGAGGGGGAAACATCGTCCGTCGGTCGTGGTCTCTACCAGCTCTGGCAAAGGTCAGCGCGGCCTTGGTGGTTCCCTCTCCCGTCGGACGGGAGAGGGTCAGGGTGAGGGTTGTTTTGTTAGAGTTATGCCTCATGCACGGATATTGGTTATGCGCTGGCACTAAGGTTTGAAGCTGGCGTTATCTTCCCGCCGTCTGGTTGCGGCGGTCACTGATGCACCAAAGATTCGCGTGGGTTCGCAGGAAGATTTCACCGTTGGAAACCGCGAGCGAGGCGTTGGTCATCTCTTCGCCGATGGCGTTGACTCCAATCAGTTCAAATTTCGGACTCGCCCGCAGAATCACGACGTCCCCGGATTGATTCGGCACGTACAGTTTGTCTCCGACCAGCACCATTGAAGACCATGAGCTGCTCTTGGCTCCCTTGCCATTCACCCGTTCGGTCCAGACCGAATCTCCCGTCTTGAGGTTGATGCATTCACCGATGCCATCGGAGTTGAGAACATAGATGTGGCCTTTGTGGATCACGCCGGAACCGATGCGTTGCTTCGTCTTCCGCTTTTCCCAGATCCGGTGTGTTGCGGTGACATCTCCCGATCCGCCGGGTTTGACGGCGATGCTGGTGCCATTGAAGCCGCCCATCCCAACCACGATGCCCTCGGCGTGGATGGGCGAGGCATAAACGAGTGGATTGAGCCCGTGGCACCACCAAAGATCCTTGCCGGTCTTGGGATCCAGCGCGCGAAGACGATTGGGAAAGCTCACAACGAGTTCATCGCGGCCGCCGGCTTTCACAAGGATCGGCACGGTGAATGCGCCCATGTATTTGCCCTTCTGCCCCGCGAAACCATCGGTTCGTTCGGCGGGTTCCACGGCGTTCTCATCCGCCTGCCAGACGGTCTTGCCTGTCTTCTTGTCGAGCGCGATGAGGAAATTTCGGGAGCCTGGACCGAACTGGACGAAGACCAGACTTCCATGAATCAGTGGTGAGCCGCCATAGCCCCATCCGTGGTCCGCCTTGCCAAGGTCACGATGCCACAGTTCCTTTCCCTGGAAATCGTAGGCATAAACTCCAGCAGACCCGTACCAGGCCACCACAGTCGTTCCATCCGTCACAGGCGATGCCGAACAGTATGGATTCGTCTCGTGGGTTTCCTCCTTCTCGGCATAGGGCACGCTTGATTGCCAGAGAACTTTACCATCGGCGCGATCCAGACACATCAGTGAACGTTTCTGCTCCTTGTCGAGAGTTTGGGTGAGGAAAATGCGATTTCCCCAAACGATGGGAGTCGAGTTGCCGCGATCCGGCAAAGGAGTCTTCCAGCGGATGTTTTCAGTGGCTGACCAATGGGTGGGAACGGAAGGTTCGTTCACGATCCCCATGCCTGTCTTGCCGCGCCACGCCGGCCAGTTCTCGGCTGAAGTGGAAAGGATCGTGAGGATGAAGGAGGCGAACAAGGTTGGGACGTAATAGCGGAGTCGATGTGGAACTTTGGCTTTCATGCCGCGGAATGTAACAGGATCTTGAACCGAGACAAGAGCTGGCATGGCCATCAGGCAATGTCCTGTCGAGTATGAGTAAGATCAGGATTCAGAGACCACCCTCCATTACGGGCACTTGCCTTTTGCGGAGGGTTGTGGAATCACTCTGCGCATGACCAAGACTCAAATAACAACCGCCATCGTTTTGTCCATCGCCACCATCGGAGCCGCCCTGTCCGCAGGTGCCGCGCCATCGCCAGTTGGCTACAAGGACACCCCGCTCATTCCAGGCACCAAATGGCACGTGCATGACGGCGACCGGCCTCAGCCGCGCATCGTCACTTCTGGCGCTTCGTTCAGCCACCAGGCGCCCGCGCCATCCGACGCCACCGTGCTGTTCGACGGAAAAGACCTCTCCAAATGGGAACTGGACGGAGGCAAGCCCGCTCCCTGGAAGATTGAAAACGGCTTCATGGAAGTCCTGCCCAAGTCCGGCAGCATCCGCACGAAGGGAAAGTTCGCGGACTTCCAGCTTCATATCGAGTTCGCCACGCCTGCGAAGGTGGATGGCACCAGCCAGGGCCGCGGCAACAGCGGCATTCTCATGAATGGCATTTACGAGGTGCAGGTGCTCGACTCATCGGACAACAAGACCTACCCGGACGGCCAGTGCGGTGCCCTTTACGGACAAACCCCGCCACTGGTGAATGCCAGCAAGAAACCCGGCGAATGGCAAAGCTACGACATCATCTTTGAATCACCTCGTTGGGATGCGCAGGGCAAAATCGTCAAGAAGGCCAACGTCACAGTGATCCACAACGGGGTCTTGTTGCACCACAAGCGCGAGTACGCCGGCCACACCCCGCACCAGCAAAACGGCAACTACAACAAACCGCACGCGCCGGAGATGTACATCGAATTGCAGGACCACAACAATCCAATGCGCTTCCGCAACATCTGGCTGCGCTCGATCGGCGAATACGACAAGCCGTAGCAGAGAAGGAGGCTCTTGAGCCGGGCCGGGAATCTTTCCGCGAGTCAGCGGATGCGGAACGAGTGAGCTGGACGATGACTCGAGTGATCAGGATCACCCTCGGATTGCTTTGCCTGGCTGTAGCAGTCTGCTTTGCGCTGGTTGGCACTGGTTTCTTCATCAACGTCGTGAAACCTCAGCTCGCCGCAGGGCTGAACGTTCCACCTCCTCAACCCGTGCTTGTATTTGGGCACCAACTCCAGGGCTGGGAGACTTATGGATTCCTGATAGCGCTGGCAGTAGTTACGCTGGGATTGGTGGTCGCTGGACTGTTCATGATATTTGAGAGGTCAGATGACGCCGCCTGACTGCCCCGTTTAGTCATCATCGTCATCCTTCCCTGCCCGGATGCGAACGAACGATGCCCGCGTTGGAGCAGGCATCGGGTTGTCCGCGCCTTTCACCGAACGCCAGACCATTTCGTTCAACAGCAGATCGTCCGCGGCGTCCTCCTTCGAGAAGTCCATGCGGGATGACTGGTCAACGCCCCAGGCAGTGCGTTTGTTCTTTTCGCGCAGGTTGACCGTCACGGGCTTCGCCTTGTAAGGCGTCAGATCGGGCGTGGCTTGAAAGGAGTTGTACATTGGCATCGCGGCCGCGTCGAATTGCGTCATCGGTCGCAGGCCAAGGATCAGTTCCATCGTCCGCAACATGCTGCTCGTGGAGTACATCGTCGAATCAACAGCCCGGCGCTTTGTGTAGGGACTGACAACAAACGCGATGGATCGATGCGCATCGACATGGTCGGGCCCGTTTTGAGCATCATCCTCGATCACGAAGATTGCTGTCTGCGCCCAAAACTTCGACCGGCTGACGGCTTCGACAAACATGCCAAAAGCCAGATCGTTGTCGCCCATCATCGCCGTGGGAGTTGGTTTGCCGAGACTCGCTCCGAACGTATGATCATTCGGCAGACGGACGATCTGGAGGCGTGGCATTTCGCCTTCCCGCTCGAAGCGGTTCAATTCCTGAATGAAACGCTCCGCCCGCTTCACGTCCGGGTAATCCATGTCCCAAGGCCGGTACCATTCGTCGAAATGTCCTCGAAGCGCCGCCACACGGCTGACGGCCGGCTGATTCGTCTGCTTCGGGAGGTCAATGAACTCCCCGTAGCTCCGGTAAGTCACTCCCGCTTCGCGCGCGCGATCCCAAAGATAGCCGCCGGCCGGAGCGGCGATCGCGTAACGCCCCTCGCTCGGATAGGGAAATTTTCCGCTCTTGTTGTGCCCGTAATTCATCGGCCACATCTTCTCCACAAAGTCCGTTGCGTAGGCGCCCATCGTCCATTCATGCCCATCGGCGCTGACCTCCGCCTCGACGTAAAAATTGTCCAGCAGGACAAACTCGCGGGCGATTGCGTGGTGATTCGGTGTTACTTTTTCCGGAAACAAACAAAGCCTCGCATCACCGTTGCCTTCCGGCATGTCTCCGAGAACCTGGTCGTACGTCCGGTTTTCCTTGATGACGTAGATCACATACTTGATCGGGCTGGGATCGCCCACCTGCGCCGGCACCGGGTTGTTCGCGCTTCGGACCAAAGCCAGGTTCTGATTCGTCTGGTAAGGGCTGCAAACGTAGGCTTGCTGAGTGTAATCCGCCAACTGCTTCTCGAACTTCGACCGTTTCGGAAGCTCGATCACACTCAACGTGCCACGAAACAATTCGCCGATATGCTCTTCAATGGTCCCTTGTGGCTTCGGCCCCGGCTGCGGGCCCAGCACGTTTGGCCTTGAACGCGGTCCTTTGCCATTGGCCACGAGAAGTCGCTTCCCATCCGGCGTCACGCGCACCGAAGTGGGATACCATCCTGTCGGGATGAACCCGAGCGACCGGCTCCTGCCTCGCGTGCTCACGTCGAAGACTGCCACATTGTTGTTGCAGGCGTTGGCGACGAAAAGCATCCGTTCGTCCGGCGGCAGCGCGAGACTGTTCGGCGTGCTGCCAGGAAGTGGCGTTGGAAGCATCGAGGCGAAGAGAGTCTCGACTGGTTTGCCAAGATCGGTATCGAAAACGGTCACAGTGTTGCGGTTTGCGTTTGCGACGTAGAGCAGGTGTCCGGATTTAGTAAGCAACATCTCATTCGGATGCTCCTCCGTCCGCCAGCGGGCGATCATATGCCTCGACTTGAGGTCGATCACCGCCACGGTTGATTGCGCCCACAAACTCACATAGAGCCGCAGCCGTTTCTCATCGAGCCGGCACGCGTACGGGAATGGCTCCAGTGAGCCGACCTCGTCCTGTAGCGCCTCGGAACGCTTTGTCGCCGCTGCCAGATCCTTGTCCTCGGGAGGAATCACCAGGCTCGTTGCGCCACCTGTTGTGTTTGTTGAGCCGAGCGCGAGTTCCCACACGTTGGAGCGCGTCGCCAGATCGACCTGTACCACGCTATGGCCCCAGACATTCGCCGCATAAACGGTCCTTCCATCTTTCGACAGTGCCAGGCCGGACGGAATGCCCCGGTGTTTCGCTGGGCGCAAACCGATTTTGACGTGATTCGTCAGCAAGCCATCGCGGAAATCGAACTGATGAATCACCTCCTGTCCGGCTCCGCTGCAAAACACCTTTGAACCGTCGCTCGAAAACTCGACTCCGTAGAACGCCTCGTCGAGCGTCAGGCGCGCGGAGATCCCGTTCGTCATCAGACTTACAATCGCCAGCTCCTGCCTGCTGTAACCGCAGTGCAGGATCGCCGCGTGCCGTCCCCTGGGATGCACCGCGATGTTCACCGGGAAATCCCCGAGCTGCACCTGCGCGCCCGCTGGCCTGAGTGACCATTGATTTGGCAGCAGGACCGAACCGTCCATCCTCACGCCCGGCAACTCCGCAGGCCATTGCCTGCTCGCAGCCAGGCCGGAGAGAGATGCAACGCAACCAATAAAGGCAAACGCAAGGGATCGGATGATGGAATTCATAAGAGCAGCGCGCACGTTTATGCCAGCAGATGAGCCGGCGTGCAAAGGCAATCCCGCAAGAGATCGCGCCCTGAGCCCGCGACACCCAGGCTCAATCAAACATCTTCCCTGGATTCAGAATGCCTCCCGGATCAAGCACCCGCCGCAGTTCACGCATCATCCTCATCTGGGCGTCGCCGGCGAACTTTGGCAGAAACTCCTTCTTCGCCAGCCCCACACCGTGTTCACCGGTGATGGTGCCACCGAGGCGGATGGCCTCGTCGAAGATATCCTTGAACGCTTCATGCACCCGGCGCATCTCGTCGGTGTTCCGCTCGTCAGTCAGAAATGTCGGATGCAGGTTGCCGTCTCCCATGTGGCCAAACGTGCCGATGCGCAGCTTGTACTTGGCCGCAATCCCTTCGACGAAGCGGATCATCTTCGCGAGCTCGCTTCGGGGCACCGTGGCATCCTCGAGGATTGTCGTGGGCGCGACGCGAGCCAGCGCCGAGAATGCCGAACGCCGGGCACTCGCCAGTTTGGCCGCCTCGGCATCGTCCGCCGCGAGGCGCACCTCCATGGCTCCCATTGCCCGGCAGATCTTCTCCATTTGCGCGGCCTCTTCCGCCACGGCTGCCGGATGCCCGTCTGACTCGATGAGGAGAAGGGCCTCACAGTCGAGTGGCAGCCCGATCTTCGCATAATCCTCGACGCAATGGATTGTGGTGCGATCGAGGAATTCAAGCGTGCAGGGGATGATTTGCGCCGCGATGATGGCAGAGACGACTTCCGCCGCCTGATCCATCCTGGCAAATGTAGCCACCATGGTCTTCCGTGCGGCGGGCTTGGGAATCAACTTCAGCAGTACTTTCGTGATGACACCCAGCGTGCCCTCCGAGCCTACGAAAAGATCCTTGAGCGAATAACCGGCCACGTCCTTCACGCATTTGTTCCCTGTCCACAGCACTTCGCCATCAGGCAACACCACTTCGAGCCCCATGACGTAACTGCGCGTGATGCCGTATTTCAAACCTCGGAGCCCTCCGGAATTCTCCGCCACGTTGCCGCCGATCGTCGAGATGCGCATCGAGCCGGGGTCGGGCGGATAAAAAAGTCCGTTCGACAAAGCCGCATCGGCCACCTGTTGCGTGGTTGCCCCCGGCTCGACCATCATGGTGAGATTCGCGCGGTCCACCTCGATGATTCTGGCCATGTGCACGGTGCATATCACCACACAGCCAGTCACGGGAATGCTGCCTCCGCTCAAACCAGTCCCCGAGCCGCGAGTCACCACCGGAGTCTTCGTCTCATGCGCCAGTTTCAGAATCGCCGCGACTTCAGCGCTGGATCGCACGAAAACCACGCACCCCGGTTGCTGGGAGACAGCGGCAGTGCCGTCGAACGAGTAGGTCAACAAGTCCTCCGGACCTGTCAGTACGTTGTCTGCGCCGACGATGGATCGCAATCGGGCAATGACAGTTGTATTGAGTGCCTTCATGATCAAGCGCGATCAAAGGGACAGGCGCTAAGCACTTCAAGGAGGATGTGGTGTCAACAGCGGTCAATCTTGCAACACTAGTTGGAGTGAGCAGGAGAAAACTGTGGGAACAGAGCACGAGGCACTTTTGCAGGTGTGAGTTCCTGCATACCGCTGAAAAGCGAATCGAACTTCGCGGTCTGTTTTCCCATGGAGTTTCATCGGAATCTCCGCCCCTCAGTATCTTAATGTTCCCATCCTTGACGCGTGAGATGTTTGCCGCTGCGCTAGGGCTCATGACCTTTCTTGCACATCGGCACGTTCCTGCGTTGATCCTCTGGTGGGGTTTGTTGGCATTACCAGGCCATGCTGCTTCGAACGCGACACCGTCCGGGCAGTCTCATAGCGACGCCGTCTATCTTCAGGAAACCAACCGCAAAATCTCCTCCGCCGAGCCACTCAACTCGGTGGCGGTGTTCGCCGGTAGAGTCTGCGTCGGGTCCGACACCGGGCTCTACGAGCTCAATGGCGACAAGCTGATTCGCAAGCCGGATTTCGCAGAACCGGTCAAACGTCTCGTGGGCATCCGCGACACGTTGTGGGCAATCACTGGGCGCGGACTCCACCGACTTCAGTCCGGTGCTTGGAAGAAGATCACAGATGAGCTGGTCACGGACGTCACCGCACACCTGGATACCGTCGTCGTTTCAGCCGGCAAACGGCTCTTCCGAGTAAATGGAGAGGTGCTTGAACCACTGGCGAAGGCAGAGTGCCCATTCTCCATCACTCGCGTCATTTCTCATTGTGAGACGCTCTACGCCTCTGGCGGTGGAAGACTTTCCTTCCTGGAAGGTGAACGATTTGGCGGCCTGGATTTGTACGGATTTCCGGCGGACCAAACATGGGATTGGGGAAGTCTGCCTTCGACGGATGTGCGGGAAGTCCTGAGCAGTGGCAGCGGCATCTACTTTGCAACGGCACGCGGCGTGGGCCTCTTGCGCGGGATGTCGCTGACGGGGATTCGTGGCGAGCAGGGGCTCTGTTACGAAGACGCTACCGCTCTGGCGAGAGGCTTCACAAACGATTTGTGGATCGGTACAACACGCGGGGCAATCCGCATGGTGGATGGGAAGTTTCACTATTTCGCGGGCCAGCGCTGGCTGCCGGATGATCGGGTTCGTGCCGTGGCTGCGGCCGGAAGTGCCGTCTATATCGCAACGGACAAAGGTCTGGGTGTGATCGAATACGAGCCGTTCACACTTCTGAAAAAGGCGGCTTACTACGAGCGGCACCTGGTCGAGTGGGGCCAGAAGCGTCTGGGCTTCGTGCATAAACTGGAATGGGATGATGCCCTGAAGGAGTTCGTGCGTGAAGCCGGCGATAACGACGGCGGTTACAGCGGCAATTATCTGGCCGCGCAATCCTATCGCTTCGCGGTAACGAAAGATCCCGAGGCGCGAAGCGAAGCAGCAAACACGTTTCAGTCATTGTGCTGGCTTGAGAAAATGACCGGCATTCCCGGCTTTCCCGCGAGATCGGTCTGGGTCAAGGGTGAGCGTGGACACAAGGCGGGCGGCGGCTCCGGTGGTTATCCCGCGGAGTGGCACGACACGGCAGACGGGAAGTTTGAGTGGAAGGGCGATACATCGAGTGATGAGCTTTGCTCCCATTTCCATGCGATCACGCTCTTCCTCGAACACGTCGCCCAAGGCGCAGAAATCCAGCAGGCCAAACAGTATCTTGCGAGCGTGGCGACGCACCTGATCGATCATGGCTGGCAATTGATCGATCGCGATGGCAAGCCGACACGTTGGGGCCGGTGGGATCCGGACTATTTCAAGACCGAAGAAGGGTTGTTCGATCGCGGCCTGCAAAGTCTGGAGCTCTTGTCATTCATCAAGACGGCAGAAGCGCTCACCGGCGACACCAAATTCACGGCGGCCTATCGCCGGCTGATGGAGCTTGGATACCCTGAGTTCACCCTGCGACAGCGGCAGACGTTTCCAACCGAGAGCGTTCTCCATTTCGAGGACGAACTTTCCCTCTGGTGTTACTCCACACTGCTCAAGTTCGAGAAGGATCCGCGGCTGCGCTCGATCTATCGGCGGAGCTTCGAGCGATCCTACGAAGTCATCCGGATCGAACAGAATCCCTGGTTCAACTTCATTTATGGTTCGTTGACGAAGAACGAATGCGAGGTCGCGCCGGCACTGAATCATCTCCGCGAATGGCCGCTGGATCTAATCGTGTGGTCCTATCAAAACTCGCATCGAACCGATCTCAAAACTCCGCCGGACTACTTGGCACTCAAGGGCGGCACAAAAACTTTTTCGCCACGCGAAACCGAGCCGCTGCGTTGGGATCATTGGTTGATGCAGGCTGACGGAGGGGCCGGTGGACGGGATGTGGTCGAGCCGGCTGGCTGGTTGATGGCTTATTGGATGGGTCGTTATCATGGTTACATCGCCGCGCCCGAGACCGCTGAGACCGCGCTTTTGACGGTCGAACGGAACCGTGGTCGGACTTTTGGAGCGAAGCCTTACGATGGACCGCCACGGCCCGAGCCGTTTTGAGCAGGAGCTGGTTCAAAGATTCCAGGGAGAGCTGTGACGGGACTTGAGCTTTGAACTGCGCTGGTTCGGTTGACTCCATGCCCGAACGCCGGATGCGTGTCAGGTTGGAGAAATTCCACTCAATCACGTATCTCCGGAAAATCGGGGCGCTCACGCGTGATCCGTGATCGCCCTGATTTGGATCACATTACCGCAGTTGGCCGAGCTGCTCACTGCTGCAGCTCCCATCGCCTCCTCAGCAAGCGACAACTCACCCGCACCGTGGAGCGCACCCCGGACGTCAGAGTCGGTTCCGGAAATCAATCGCCACCAGTCTTGCGAAACTCCACCTGCCACGTGCCTTCGGAAATTTGTTTTGTCTGATGCGTGAAGCCCTGCTTGCCGAGTTTGGCGTAGAGCGGCACGGGCTCAAATGGCACTGTCAATACCAGCGGCTGGCCAGGAATCAGACTGGCCGTGGCATCGTCGATCGCTTTGCACGGCGTGTCGCCACGCGCAAAAATCGGCCGCGTGTCCAGCAGCAACGGTTGGACAAACTCAATCGGCACGGCTTTGGGAGTCGTGCAGGAATGTTTCGATCTCGACGTCGGCACAAAGCCGGGGTCGGCGAAGTCACCCTTGCTTATGCGGACGCGAAACACGTCCAGCCCCTGCTCCAGGTATTCCCAGTGGAACTCACCGGTGTGTTCGCAGGCGAACTGATAGTAGAGCGGCACCGGGTCGTGGTCGTTCACCAGCAGGATTGATTCACCAGCCATCAGCTTCGCCCAGGTGTCGAAAATCATCGGATGCCTGGTGCGCGGTGGCATGGGCCGGACGTCGATCAAGTGTTCAGTCATGGCATCGTTCATACGGTGAACATTGAGTCACCTCAAGCTCGCGCGAATTGATGCAGATCAACATGCGGAGGGGCTGTTGCAACCCAGGGACTGCCTGGCGTTCCGCGGGACTCGATAGGCTGAGCCAGTTCAACGGAAGTCACAAACTTGAAAGCCGGGTGTGGGGGAAACCACCTGTCCGGTTTGGGCGGTGGGGCCTGTTCTCCATCCACATCGAGCCAACTGGATGGACCGTCCGGGCCGCAGCCCTTCTTGCATTTTTCAGCCAGAATCTTAAGACATCGGCGTGTCCAAGAAAGCATCCTTATCCGAACCAGTTTTGACACCGGGGCTGCGCCGGTATCTCTATTTCACCGCGACCTTCACCGGCGCCGCGATCATGGTCATCGAAATCCTCGGCGCGAAGATTCTTTCGCCCTACGTGGGCACATCGCATTTTGTTTGGACGGCCCAGATCGCCGTGACGTTGGTGGCCCTTGCTGTGGGCTATTACGCTGGAGGACGCATGGCGGATGCCTCGGCGCAACTCAGCCGGCTGTATCTGTGCATCACGATTGCGGCGGTTTATCTCGCGCTGTCCATCGGCGTCATCGAGCCGCTGGCATACTGGTGCCTGGGATTCAAACTCGCCGTGGGTTCACTGCTCGCCTCGGCATTGTTGTATTTCATCCCGCTTGGACTGCTGGCGACAACGGGGCCGTACCTCGTGCGCGCATTGACGTCCGACGTTCAGACTGTCGGCGGCAACGCGGGCCGTCTCACGGCGGTGAGCACACTCGGCAGCTTTGCCGGAACGGTCCTGATCGGTTACGTGCTTCTGCCATTGCTTCCAAACTCCGTCAGCATGCTCGGCACTTCAGCGCTGCTGTTGCTGCTGGCCATCACCTATCACTTGATCTGGGGACGCAATACCCAGGGAGCAGTTGCGCTGGTCGTCGCCACGGCAATTGCGGCAACATTTGGTCTGGCCGGTGTCCGGCTGGTGGAGGCCTCCAGCCACAATGGCCTGGTGGAGGTGTATCGTGCCAACTCCAACTTTGGGCTGCTCCAGGTGATTCAGGATCGCGATGGACACCGACGTTCCTTCTTGAACGACTACCTCACGCAGAACACTTACGACTCCCAAACGCGACAAAGCAGATCGCTCTTCACGTTCATGCTGCACAACCTCGCCGCCGCCTACACTCCCAAGATTGAATCGGTGCTTTGCATCGGCCTGGGAATCGGGATCGTCCCGATGCAGTTTGCCCGCGATGGAGCGCAGGTGGATGTGGTCGAGATCAACCCGGCGGTGCCGCCTGTGGCAGCCAGATATTTTGATTTCGATCCATCGAAGGTGAATGTGGAGATCGAGGATGGGCGTTCTTTCCTCAATCGAAGCGCGGCATCAAAATACGATGCTGTCATTCTCGACGCTTTTATTGGCGACGCCTCGCCAGCGCACCTGATGTCACGCGAGGCGTGTGCTGCGATCCGCAAAGTTCTCAAGCCTCAAGGCGTGCTGGTGATCAATTGCTTCGGGGACTTCGATTCGGGAAGGGATTTCCTGACCGCATCGCTCGATCTCACTTTGAAGGCGGTGTTTCCATCGGTCCGCATTCATGCGTCGGGCAATGGCAATGTCTTTTTTGTCGCCGGCGTCTCGGAGAATCTGGCAGTCGTGCATCCACCCTCGTTCAGTGGCGTTCCGGATTTCATCCGCCCATCCGCCCAGGAGGCTTTCAACAGCGCGCGCGTGACCAATCCGGCTCATGGACGAATCCTCACCGATGACTTCAATCCCACGGAGTTTTACGACTCCAACAATCGTGAGGAGTGGCGCAGGTCCATGGCGCTCTCGATGAAGCAGCGTTGAGCCACATGGCTTCGAGTTGAATGACGCTGGCAACGCGCGGAGATTTCCAGCCCGTGCCTCCGCATGAACCTGGGAGCGCTGGCGTCTCGCCGGCGCTCCCAGGTTCATGGCCCCGGTGCGCGTCCAATTTTCAGAAGTTTCTCCCTACCCATGCTCGCCCGCCAGCACGTCGGTGCTCTTGAGCGGCGGACTGAATGGTTCGAGAGGCATCGGGTCGTCGTGATCCAGGAATTCAGCGCAGACGCGGAAGAAGTCCGCCTCGAAACGCACGCGGCGGATTTGATGCAGAAATTCCCCGCTCGGCTCGACTCCGAGGCCGAGGAAATTCATGTACTTCTTCATCTTCTCGATTTGAGTGATTTCGCGAACGTCAGGCGGCCTCACCATTTCATACAAGCGACGCACATAAGCCAGCACCTGCCTGCCCGAAGGGACGAACAAGGGCTCGCCACGGTGCCATTGCCGGATCTGGTCAAAAACCCATGGGTTGCGAATCGCGCCGCGTCCTATCATCAGGCCTCGCGCGCCGGTCTGACGAAGTACAGCGTCGGCTTTTTCGGCGGAATGAATGTTTCCGTTGGCCAGCACCGGACAGGGCATTGCTTCCACGGCCCGCGTGATGAATTCGTAATGCACCTCGCTTCGATACATCTCATGCACGGTCCGCCCATGAACGGTCAGCAGATCAATCGAGTGTTTCGCAAAGATCGGAAGCAGTTGTTCAAAAACATCAGGCGAATCAAATCCAATCCGCGTCTTGACGGTGAATTTGGTGGATATGGCGTCGCGCAGCGCGCCAAGAATTGAGTCCACTTTCCCCGGCTCGCGCAACAGGCCGCCGCCGGCGCACTTCCGGTACACCACCGGCGCGGGGCAGCCGAGATTCAAATCCACCGCCGCGATGGGATGCTGTTGCAGTTCCTTCGCAGTCCGTACCAGGGCTGGAATGTCATTGCCGATCATCTGGGCAATCGCCGGACGGCCAGTGGGATTCTTCGTGATCGATTCCAGAATCGGCTTGTTGAGGTTGGAGGTGGAGTGGACCCGGAAGTATTCAGTGTAGTAAACGTCCGGGCCTCCATACTGGCTCATCAGCCGCCAGAAGGGCAGATCGGTGACATCCTGCATGGGAGCCAATGCCAGAACCGGGCCGGGTTGACGGAGTGCTTCGTCGAGGTGCTGGGCGGCGGGAGAACTCATCTGACGGCGGACTGAAATTGAGCGTGCCGCTTCAATTGCTCCCAACTCTGGGGCGACAAGCGCGCCTGACGGTAAACAGGCTTGATCAGGGGCTCGGCGCTCGTTGACTGGGCAACCCGTTCAAGCCAGGTCAGGCCAAGAGGCTCATCAATCAGATCCGGCGTGTTGGCAGCAATGGTTGTCTCCTCTTTTTCACCCGTGGCGTGACCGGTTCCCACATGGAAACCCGCCATAAGCAGCGTCACCCGGAGCATGGTGCTTCGAGAATACGTCGGCAACGCACACGGCCTGGCTGGATCCAACAGGCGGTACAAATCGCTGAAAACTGGCAAGGTCCACATGGCTGCGTTTTTCGCCGGAGAAAAAGCGTCAAACAGGATCGCGTGCGGCTTCTTCAGTCTTGTTGCCAGAGAATCGCGCAGGAGCGATGGAAAATCGGCGAGGATCAACTGCCAGACCACGCTGGCTTTTCCGAGCTGGAAGTCGGCGGCTCCTTGGGCGAGGAATCGTTCGATCGTGGCTTCGAAACCTTTGAAGTAACCGAGCTCCCCGGCATGCTCGAATGCGAAGCGCAACGCCGCGATCGTGTGATCGAAGCTCACGATCCGAATCTTGACCGGCAGTTCGCTGGCTGCCCGGAGCACGGTCAGCACATTCGCCGCCGCGCCCAGACCCACGTCCCAAATGACGAACTCACCCGTCTCCTTCTGCATCCGCTGCAGCAGTCGCAATTGGCGCACGTAAAGCGCTTCCGCCTCGGCCACGGGCCCGACGACGGGATGGAAAGTTTCCTCGTGCTCGACCGAGTGGACGCTGTTGACGCCGCTCGCAAGCCTGACCAGTTTGTAACGAGAATTCACGGGCACGCGGCAAAGCTAGCAGATGAGGTCAATTTGAAGAAGTACTGAGTGGCACGCCGTGGATTTGCTGAAGCTGCACACCACTGGCAAATGGTATCCTGTATTTCCGAGACAGTGCCTTGGCCGCTTGTTTGCGCCGGATAACGGTTTGACTTGGTTTTCCTCAAAACCTATATTTTCAGCGAATGCTGGCAGCAAACTCGAATTTGGCTCTTTCCCCATCTCACGTTCCAGACCTCGTTCTTGGATGGAAGGAGATCATTGATCCGATCCAGCCTTTTTTGGATCAAGTCGCGGCAAACCTCGTGGATCAAATCAGGGGATTTGAGCCGGAGATAGCCTCGTACGCCTCTTATGCTCTGACGAATCAAGGCAAGCAATTGCGTCCCGTGCTGGTGGCATTAAGCGGCGGTGCCCTTGGGAAGTTGAATGATTCGCTGGTCACTGTGGCGACCATCATCGAGATGATACATCTGGCCACCCTGGTGCATGACGATGTGATGGATTCCGCGGAACTAAGGCGGCGAAAGCCAACTCTGGCGGCGAACTGGGGCAACCAGACTTCCGTGCTCGTGGGGGACTGTCTGTTTGCGCAGGCCGTCAAGCTTGCCGCGAGTTTTCCGAAACCGGACATCTGCCGCGCGGTGGCGGCGGCCACGAACCGGGTTTGTTCCGGCGAAATCATCCAGACTTTGCAACGCCAGAATTTCAGCATGAACCGGGCGGAGTACTTCCGCATCCTGGAAATGAAGACTGCGGAATTGTTCGCCCTGTCTTGTGAACTGGGCGCGTCGCTGGCTGGAGGGACTCCCGGGGAATGCAACGCACTCCGCAGCTACGGCACCGCCCTCGGCACAGCCTACCAGATCTACGACGATTGCCTCGATCTCTTCGGGACGGAAATCCTGGTGGGCAAGTCACTTGGGACGGATCTCGTGAGCGGCAAGCTAACGCTTCCATTGCTCGTGGTTTTGGAACGGGCGGACTCAGCTGACAAGACGCTGCTCCAGGATTTGATCACGCATTGGAATCCCAGGATGTTCTCCCAGGTGTTCGAACTGCTCGAGCGTTATGGAGCCCGTGACGAGTCGTGCGATGTGGTTCATCGGTTTCTCGAGGCGTCGCGCGAGGCATTGTGTCCGCTTCCACATAACCGAAGCCGCGAGGCTCTGGCAACGCTGACAGAATTCCTCGCTCAACAAACCGACAGCCTGGGGGTGGCCACTTAACATGTCCCTGGCGATCAGCAAGCCTCCGGCCCATTCCTCCGAGACGCCAACAGCCTCCGGCGAGTTGGAGGATTCCACGCTTATCCAAAGGGCTCAGGAAGGAGACCATGCTGCATACGATCAACTTGTGCGGCGTTACCAGAAGGGGGTTTACGCCACGATTTATCACATGACCTCGAACCACGAGGACGCCAGCGATCTGGCCCAGGAGACATTTATCAGGGCATTTCGGGCGATTGGCTCATTTCGCGGCCAGAGTCTGTTTTTTACGTGGCTTTACCGGATTGCGGTCAACAAGACGCTCAATTTTTTGAAGCAGAGATCGAGACGGGGGCAAATGAGCCTGAACGATCTGGATTCGGACCTGCTGGAGCGCGACTCCGGATTGGGAGCGTTGATCTCGGACAAGACACCCCGTCATGAACTCAACCTCGGGGAATTGCAGGTAAGATTGAACGAAGCGATGCTGAAACTGTCCGAACCTCATAGACTGGTGGTGACGCTGCACGATATTCAGGGTTTATCCCATGACGAAATCAGCAAAATCATGGACTGCAATACCGGTACCGTCCGATCCAGGCTTTACTACGCCCGACAACAACTGCAGGGGCACTTGGCAGAATTTGTAAAATGAAGACGACTCCATCCCAGGACTTCCAGGACCTTCGGCAATTGCTGGCCGCCAAACGGCTTGAGCAGCCGCCGCCAGGCTACTTCGATCATTTTGCGGATCGAGTGATTTCCCGGTTGGAGGCTGACGAAGACTGTGAAGCGTCTGGCTGGTGGAACCGGTTGATGCAACTTCTGGAAGCCCATCCCTTGGTCACTTCGGTGGCTGGTGTGGTCATGTCTGCCGCGCTTCTGACAACTGTGCAGTTTGCTGACACGCTTGAATTGAGCCCGGAGCCTCGTTCGCTTTCGACCTCGTTCAGTCTTGCAGGCTCGTCCATCAAAGCCCAACCGGAGCCAACCAGGCTGGCAACTGAGGAAACCTGGGTGACCCGCTCGTTCGCCACTGTAGCCCTCACGAGCCTTACTCCATCCATTCGGACAGCCTGGAGCGGAGAGCCGCCAAAAGTTGCATCGGGATGGTCTGTCAGGCCTGTCAACTTCACGCCCGGTCGGTGAATTCGCGTCAGGCCTCCGGCAATTGGTCGGAGCGGATTCCCAGATGGCCTGAAACACCCTCCCGTTGTTCTTACTCCACCTTGGCGAGGACCAGTGTGAGGGCTGGATGCCGGATCGTCAGCCTCTCGCCGTCAGCAATCGCTTCCGCTTTTTGTCCCTGGTTCTTTTCGTCCTGAAGCGCGAGCACGTAATTGTCCCCCTCCTTCTTCCAACTTCCCTGCGCGGAGAAAACCAGCTGTGTGAACGTTGGAGCTGCAGGCCTGGCGACAGGCTGTGGAGTGGGCGCACCTGGCCGCCGTGGGCCGCCACGCTGATTCGGGTTCAAGCCATAGCGCTGAGCCAGTTCAGGTGACATGCCTGCGCCGGCACCCGCCCCACCAGGTGGCTCCGTGGCCGCAGCGGCTGGAGGGGCTTGAAGCAATTGCTTTTGCTGCTCGGTCAGTTCGACTTTCAAGATGGCCTTGTTGTCGGTGGTCGCGACGAAAGCGACGTTGGAGAGCAGTTGCGCCTGTTTCTTAAGCTTGTTCATCTCCGTGGTTGTGATGTCAGGTCTGCGCTTCTTTTCCTGCGCGATCGTGGAATAGAGATCGATCGTCCACCGACCCAGAATCCGCTCGTCGTCGTACTTCGGAGATTTGCCTGTTTCGAGATAGGTCTGGATGTCTTTCAAGTCCTGTTGGGCAAACTCCAGCAGGATTTCAGGATTGGCCAAGACGGCCTTTGTGTTGGCATGGTCCACAATTTGAGCGATGTCCGCCTTGCTCAAAAGCATGTTCATGAAGTCCTTGTCGTTGGCGATGGCCTGAAACTCAGTCTTTTCGCCGGTAAGAAGGAACGGAGGATACTGCGAAAGCCGGCTCACAAGGATCGGGTTGTTGTAGAGCAGTCCGAGGATATCAGAGATTCTGTAATAATTTGCGGGAGCCGGGTCGAAGCGCGCCACGGTTTTGTCCAGTCCAGTCGCCTGGAGATCATTCCGCGCCATGTTCAACATCCGGTAAAGTCCAGACGTGCCGTCGGATGACAACTGCACTGTTGGATACCCGGCCACATAAATTCCCAGGCCGAGGGCAACAAACCACACGCCGCCCGCCACCATGCCGAGGCACAATCCGATCCGCTGGTTCAGTCTTTCCCAACGGATTCGCACCACATCCTCGGCGCGGTATTTGAAGTAATGTTCCACCTTTCGATGCACAAAGAACGACAGCCCGATCCCAATTCCATAAACCAGAAGAAAACCCACGAGCAGCGGCAGGGCCCACGGCCAGAAATTCCCGGTGACCCCAATAAGAGGAACGAGGAACTTGGTGATCAGCGCGAGCGGAACGGCAAGAAACAGCGCGGCAACGAATCCAGCCGCCGAAACTAGAAACCTGATCGCCCCCTGGTAGAAACCCAGAACGCCAATCAAGCCGAACAATACGAGAGCAAGAATCCAGATGAGCATGGGCGGACACTACTTCGGTTCAGCCGAAAATCACGCAGAAAGTTTAGAGGCAGTCTTTTCGCTTGTTTCTTGTCCGGCCCGCCAGGCTGGTTCGCAGAGTGAAGACATTGTCCGGAACAGGATTCAAGATTGCGTTTCCTCAATGTTTCCATTAATCCATGCGCACAATCGTCACCTATGGATTCTCCACCTGACTCGCACGATCCCGACCGCAGGGAGTTTTTCAAAAAGGCTTCGGCAGTTGTGCTTGGCGGAATTGCGGCGGCAGTACCCATTGGTGCCGGCGTGCCGCTGCTCCTGGATCCACTGGGTCGCCGCGAAGACGCTGGAGCGGCGGTTCATGTGGTGAACATCGACTCCCTCCCGGAGGACGGGACTCCCAGGAAATTCACAATTCTCGCATCCAGGAAGGACGCCTGGAATCGATATGACGACGCCCCCATCGGGGCTGTTTACCTGAGGCGGATTGAAGGGGGCAAAGTCCAGGCGCTCAATGTAAGTTGCCCTCACGCGGGCTGCTTTGTTGATTACGCTTCCGCGAGCCGCGCTTTTCTTTGTCCGTGTCATAACAGCCTGTTTCATCTGGATGGAACCGTGGCGCAGAAGTCGAGCCCGAGCCCGCGGGGTATGGACTCGCTTGAAGTCGAGGTTCGCAATGGGTCCGAAGTGTGGGTCAAATTTCAAAACTTCCAGGCAGGACACGCAACGAAGTTGGCGCGAGCATGAAAACGCTCTTCGACTGGCTGGACAACCGGACGGGCTTTCGCAAGCTCACCCGCGAGGCGCTCTACGAAAATGTGCCAGGCGGTTCGCGCTGGCGTTATGTGTGGGGCAGCACGCTGACATTTGCGTTCGTGATCCAGATGATCACCGGCTTGTTCCTGCTGTTCGCCTACAGCCCGAGCACCCAGACGGCGTGGGAGAGTGTTTATTACATCCAGCATGAGATGACGGGAGGCTGGTTGTTGCGAGGTATTCACCATTTCGCAGCGCAAGCCATGATCGTGTTGCTGGTGCTCCACCTGATGCAAGTGGTGATCGATGGCGCTTACAAGGCGCCTCGAGAACTCAATTTCCTGACGGGGATCATGATGCTCCTGATGGTCCTGGGACTGTCGTTGACGGGTTATCTGCTGCCTTGGGATCAGAAGGGATACTGGGCGTCCAAAGTGGTTGCGAGCCTGGCGGGCGCGACACCGGTGGTGGGAGCTTCCATTCAAAAAGTAATCATTGGGGGAAGCGATTTTGGACACCACACGCTCACTCGATTTCTGGCGATTCATGCGGGCGTGCTACCGGGAATGATCATCCTGCTGATCGTGGTCCACATCTATCTTGTCCGGCGGCACGGACTTACGCCCCGGCAGCCTGTTCGGCGTCCGGATGTGGCATTCTGGCCCGATCAAGTGTTGAAGGATGCGGTGGCCTGTCTCGCAGTTCTCGTAACAATCCTGTTTCTGATCGTCAGCCCGAGGCTGTTTTCACCTGATGCTCCGCTGGGTGCCGAACTCGGAGCCCCGGCCGACCCTTCGGAACAATACTCGGCTGCGCGTCCTGAATGGTATTTCCTCTTCTTGTTTCAATTTCTGAAGTATTTCCCAGGTGACAAGGAACTCTGGGGATCCGTGATCATTCCAAGCATCGTCATGGGACTGGTATTTCTCATGCCCTTCATCGGGAAATGGAAATTGGGCCATCGATTCAACCTTGGATTGCTCTTCTCAGTCCTGATCGGTGCGGCCGGTCTGACATACCTGGCCTACGCTGAAGACCGGCAGAAACCCGAATTTCAACTGGCTACGAAGCAAGCCCATGCCAGCGCGGAACGCGCCGTCGCGCTGGCGCGACTCCGTGGCATTCCTGAATCCGGCGCCCTGACGCTGCTGCGGGAGGATCCATTGACTCAGGGACCCAGGCTCTTCGCGAGGAGCTGCGCAAGCTGTCATCGCTTTGACGGGCACGATGGGATGGGCGCGTTGCCAGCCGACGCGGCGAGCGCTCCGGATTTGAAAGGATTCGGCTCTCGCGAATGGCTCGCCGGGATGGTGGATCCGGAACATGTGGCGGCATCGAATTATTTCGGCGGCACGAAATTCAAGGACGGCAAGATGGTCCGGTTTGTTATGAAGGATGTTACCAGGTTTGACGCCCAGCAAAAGGAACGTCTGAAAAAAGTGGTCATGGCGGTGTCCGCCGAAGCAGGTCTGAAAAGCCAGGCTGGAGCCGACAGGCAGGAGGTTACCGCAATCGAGGAAGGGAGGCGGTTGTTCGCCGACTCGGAGATGCGATGTGCCGAGTGTCACCAGTTCCGGAAGAAGGACGAGGACGCAACCGCGCCAGACCTCACGGGATTCGGTTCACGCGAATGGTTGATCAGCTTTATTTCCGACCCGGCTCACGAACGCTTTTACGGCAAACGAAATGATCGCATGCCGTCATTTGGCAAAGAGCACCAGCTCACGCCGCGGGAAATCTCGTTGCTTACTGACTGGATCAGGGGCGAATGGCCCCTGGCGGAGCCGCTCGCCAGCGCCAAACATTGAAGCCGGGGAATTTCTTCAAGCGGCGTTGTATCTGAATTCAATCCAATCAGATGGGTCGGGAATGCCTCACAACTCTCAAACCATGGTTTCCATGGTAGCGATCAGCACTCAACGTTACGTCAATGAAGCGGGCCGTGGTGCTACCTTCATCTTTGGGTACTGCGACCTCGACTTTTGTGGGGTGGCACCGCCGCCCAATGCCTTGGCGACAAATTCGGTCTGGGAACGATGTGGTGTTTCACCCTTCGCCGGCGTTGCCTTGCGATAGGATCCGTCGGACTGGAGGGTGCGCGCCTTGATGTTATCCGCCAGTGGCAGCGCGAGTATTTCGTGTATCAGACGGTCTCGCAGGTTGCCATCCTCGATCGGCACAACAACTTCAAATCGGGCGAAGAAGTTTCGCGGCATCCAATCCGCACTGCCGATGAACAACTGGGGCTTGAGAGCGTTTTCGAAGTAGAAGATACGGCTGTGTTCCAGGAAACGATCCACGATGCTGCGAACGGAAATGTTCTCACTGATGCCGACAACCCCGGGCCGCAGGCAGCAGATACCGCGCACGATCAGCTCGATTTTCACGCCCGCTTGCGAAGCCCGGTAGAGCGCCTGGATTGTCTCGCGATCCACCAGTGAGTTCATTTTGGCAATGATTCGCGCCGGGAGCCCTTTTTCAGCATTGGCGGCTTCCTGCCCGATCAGATTGATGATCCGTTCATGGAGGGTAAAGGGGGCTACCAGGAGTTTTTTTGTGCCTTGAAACTGACAAATCCCCGTCAGCAGATTAAAAAGGTTGGTGGCGTCCTCTCCGAAGTCCGGCTTGCATGTCAGCAAGCCGACATCTGTGTAAAGTCTGGCGGTGCTGGCGTTGTAATTTCCTGTCCCAAGGTGGACATACCGCCGGATGCCATCTTCGTCTCGACGCACGACGAGAGCCATCTTGCAATGGATCTTATAGCCCACCAGTCCATAGACAACATGAACTCCAGCCTCTTCAAGCTTGCGCGCCCAAAGGATGTTGTTGGCCTCGTCGAAGCGTGCCTTGAGCTCTACCACGGCGGTGACCTGCTTCCCGTTGCGTGCGCCGTTGATGAGTGCTCCGACGATCCGGGCATCGCCTCCGGTGCGTTACAATGTCTGTTTGATCGCCAGTACCTTGGGATCGCTCGCGGCCCGTTCAAGCCACTCGACGATCGTGGTGAAGCTTTCGTAAGGGTGGTGAAGGAGAATGTCCCGTTCACGAATTGCCGCGAACAGATCTTCCACCCTGCGAGCTGCCACCGTGATCGGCGCCACGAACGGCGGATCCCTCAGCTCCGGAGAATGATCTCCGGCGCAGATCGTCATAAGCCGCGTGGGGTTCAGCGGGCCATCGATCACATAGAGGTCTTCATCCCTTAAATCCAGCGTTTCGAGCAAATAGGCGCGGATGCGCGGCGGGCAATCACGCTCCACTTCAATCCGGACGGCATCGCCCTTCCGCCGGTTGTGCAGCTCGTCCTCGACGGCCTCCAGCAGACTCGCCTCCTCCTGCTCGTCGATGTAAAGCTCACCGTTGCGGGTGACGCGGAAAAGCCAATGACCTCGGATTGCGTTTCCGGGGAAAATGTCGGCCAGATTCTTGCCAATGATGCGGCTCAGGAAAACGTAATCCTGCCTTGAATCTTCACGCGGAAGCTTCATCAACCTCGGGAGCAGGCGCGGGATCTGAACGACCGCAAGCCTCTCGCGGCTGACGCCGTTCTGCGTGACCTCCAACTCGACAATGAAGTTGAGTGATTTGTTGAGCAGTTGGGGAAATGGATGGGCTGGATCGATGCCCAGGGGGGTTAACACCGGGCGCACCTCGGCAAGATAATACCGGTCGAGCCACTTGGTGTCCTGCTTGTCCAGCGCGTCAAAGTCCAGGAAACGGATGCCGTGGCGGGCGAGTGACGGAAGCAAGTCATCCCGCCAGCATGCCGAATGCTGGTCAACCATCAGGCGTACCCGCCGTTGCACGGCACGGAATGTCTCAGACGCCGTCAAACCGTCCATGCTGCGCTCGGACACTTCGCTCTCGATCTGTTGTTTCAGTCCCGCCACGCGAACCTCGAAGTACTCATCGAGGTTCGAGCTGAAGATCGAAAAGAACTTCACCCTCTCCAGCAGGGGATTCCTCGTGTCCAGCGCCTCGTCCAGCACACGCTGGTTGAACGCCAGCCAGCTCAACTCGCGATTGATAAAATGTTCCGGCCCAAACTTGCTCATCATACAGGGGGTGGAAACCTACCTCCGGTTCCGATCTTCAAACAAGTCACAATTAGGTGTCAGCTTGTGTCCGGCGCATTCACAAGTTGTCGGTGGAGCGCGACTTTGCTGAAAGCCAGTCGCAGCAGTATCGCTGGCTCGCCCTCACGCCAAACCTGCTGCGGCTGGTGCTGCGCACACAACCGCGCTCCTGGCCGACAGCCAAGTTCATCGACAACTTGTGGATGCACTGCTTGTGTCGGCGGCTGCGCTAAGTATTGGACAACCGGGGCAGGGCGAGGCTAGGCTGCGCCCCATCCCAAGCTCGAACGCGGGAAAGAATTGAATGCCCGCAGGCCGCAGGCACGTCAGCACTTGGTGTAATCGACGGTTCCGGTTGGAACATGCGCCATAAGGCCAGGAGAAATGTGTAATGCAGCACTGGTGTGTTCCCGGAGCTTGAACCTTGAACCAAATCACAACATGAACGAGCCCAATAAACCCGCTGGCGGAGTCAACCGCCGTGACTTCCTCAAATCAACTTCCACCGTGGTCGGCGCAACCATGCTTGCCGGCCTGTCTGTCGAGCGCGTGGCGCACGCCGCGAGCAGTGATCAAATCAAGATCGCCCTCATTGGCTGCGGCGGTCGTGGCTCAGGTGCTGCCAATCAGGCATTGTCCACCTACTCTCAAGGGCCGCTGAAACTCGTGGCGATGGCGGACGCGTTCAAGGATCGCCTCGACGGCAGCCTCAAGGAACTCAATGCCAAGCACGAAGCCCGCATCGATGTTCCGCCCGATCGCCAATTCATTGGGTTTGATGCATACAAGAGTGCCATCGCGCTCGCTGACGTTGTCATTCTCTCAACGCCTCCGGGATTCCGTCCGATCCACTTTGAAGAGGCTGTTCGTCAGGGTAAACACGTCTTCATGGAGAAGCCCGTTGCCACGGATGGCCCGGGCGTTCGCAAAGTCCTCGCGGCGGCTGAGGAGGCGAAGAAGAAGGGTCTCAAAGTCGGCGTTGGACTTCAACGTCATCATCAACCCGGTTACCTCGAAACTCTAAAACGTCTGCACGATGGTGCCATCGGCGACATCGTTTCATTGCGGTCATACTGGAACGGCACACCGCCGTGGGTCAAATTCCGCAAGGATTTGGAGGCTCAATATGGCCGGACCTTGACCGAGATGGAGTATCAACTGCGAAACTGGTACTACTTCAACTGGATCGGCGGCGATCACATCGTCGAGCAGCACATCCACAACCTCGACGTGATCAATTGGGTGAAGAATGGCTACCCCGTCCGTTGTCATGGCATGGGAGGCACCGAAGTCCGCAAAGGACAGGACTACGGCGAGATCTTCGATCATCACGCGGTGGAGTTTGAGTACGAGGACGGCTCACGTAACTTCAGCCAATGCCGCCATCAGGTGGGTACATGGTCCAGCGTCTCGGAGTATTGCGTCGGCACAAAGGGCTCATGCGACATCAGCGGACACATCATTCGCGGATCCAGCGATCCGTGGCGCTTCAAATCCGAGAAGAAGATTGATCCTTACCAGCAGGAGCACGACGACCTCTTCGATGCCATCCGCAACAACAAGCCATTCAATGAAGCCGAGAATGGCGCGAAGAGTTCCCTCACCGCGATCATGGGACGCATGGCGACCTATTCGGGCAAGGTTATCGAATGGAAGGATGCGTTGAACTCCAAGATCAATCTCATGCCCGATAACTACTCCTGGGACGCAACCCCCAAAGTGCTCCCGGGCGCAGATGGCTGGTATCCGCATGCGATCCCCGGCAAGAGCATCACCGTTTAACAAGGCACAGAAAGATCCGAGCCCGCGCTGATGGCGGGCAGACACTCAAATTCTCCAGCGCGGTGGCAGACGGTTCTGCCACCGCGCTTCTTTTGGTGGCCGCTGATTGCCCCCATCCTCCTCCTTCGCAAACTTCTCCTGGCTGGCTCAATCGAGAGCATCACCCAAATCCGCCAGTTCATTTGGGCCCAAACGCGTAGAGATTGCCCGCTGATCTTACAATCAGCTTATCTTCCACGATCGCCGGAGTGGCATTGATTGCCTCGCCAAGATCATTCTTTGACAGGATCTCCAACGACGCTCCACCTGGTTTCAATACGATCACCGTGCCTGACTGCGACGCCACGTAAATCCTGCCACCCGCCACCACTGGCGAAGCAACATACTGCCCGCCCACACCCAATCGCTCCTGATAGCGCACTGTTCCGTCTTTTGAATCGACGCACGTCAAAACACCGCCGTCGCGCACCATGTAAATGCCACCGTCATGGTAGAGAGGTGACGGAATTTCGGCTATTCCCCGGCGGGTTTCCCATGCCACGCTATTCCTGGCATCGTCCTTCCCCCCCGGCCGCACCGCCATGAGGATCGGCTTGGTAAATGATTCAAACGACTCCGAAGCAACCTTCCATTCCGCATCGCTGAAAGCGTTGTCCTTATCCGTGTCGGAGTCTTTGAACATCCCCTTGAACGGTGCTGGAAACGCATAGCCCGGATGGTCCTTCGGCAACTCTGGGCGGAGTACGAGCTTGAAGTCATCCGGTATCTCCTCGAACTGCAACTTGCCGTCCTTGTTTTGATCCATCTTCAGAAGTTCACGCCACATGTTTGGATCAAACTTTTCATTCCCACGTCCTCCCAATGCCGCCGAACTCGCGAAGAGCATTCCGCCACCTATCACAGGTGAATTGACCGTCTCTTGTGGAAATCCGTCCACCCACCAACGCTGGGCGCCAGTCTTCGAGTCATAAGCCACCAGCCGTCCCGTGCCTGTGATCACAATTTCCTCAATTCCGTCATGCGACCACACGATTGGCGTGGACCAGCCCGCCGGGAAACGCGTACGTTCCTGTTTCCAGAGTGTCTCTCCGGTCTTTCGATCGAGCGCCAGCAGATGCGAATCACCTCCATCCGTATCCACCACGAGAATCAGCGCATCACCATGCAGTATGGGAGACGACGCAGTGCCATAATGGTTTTTCGGAGTGGGCATCGGCTTCCGCCATGCCTCAACGCCATCATGCGTGTAAGCAACGAGGCCGAACGAGCCGAAGAAGACGTACACCCGTTCGCCATCGGCGGCGGGAGTGGACGTGACCGGACTGCCGGTGGCGTGATGCTTCTCCATCTTTTCAACCGTGATGCGCTGCCGCCAGAGTTCCCGTCCGTTACTCCGGTCCACGGCCATTGTGAGCAATTGCTTCCCTTCGTATCCGGTCACAAAGACTTGCCTTCCCCAGGCGCACGGCGAGGAGAAACCAGCCGGCGTGGCGATCTTCCACGCCACATTGTTCACCAAGCTGAAAGCGACAGGCGGATCACCCGTGGGCGAATTCCCCGAGCCGTTTGGACCGCGAAACTGTGGCCAATGAGGCTGAGCCACGCCAAACAACGGAAGGGTTGATAAAACCGAGCTGAGCAGGATGCGGGAGAGGCTGGGATAATGGGGAGCGTGCATATTCGATCAGTTGCTTGAATTCGTAGATATTTTTTCAGACGTCCGCCAGTTCCGAAGAAACGAATGATTCCAGTGCTCGCTCCACCCCAGCTCTCCGCGCGAGCTTCCTCGCACGAACAGCGCCGCCTGCCATCGGCGCATCTCCATACGCTGGCGCGACAGACCACACTCCTTTCGCTGTCACAGCTCTCGAGCCTTCGCGGAGCGTCTGGAGTGCGCCGCGCCCAAGCGACGCTGTTTGCGTCGGCAAACGGTGGCAATGCTACGGGAGACGGCGAACCGATCCCCTCCATAAATGGCGCTCAGGCGGAGTCACTTTGTTGTGAACGCACGTTTATGTCCGGTGGTGGGGATGCTGACCGTGTAGGTTTTGGCCGATGGTTCCAGTGACAGTTTGATGTAGTTCGCCTGGCACCTGGCTTCGAGGTTCGCGATGTGTTCGTTGGCGGTATTGTTCTGGCTGTCCGCCCGGAGATTGCGATGGATTTGGTACATCGCCTGGATGGAAGGGAGGGACTTCAAAGTAGAGAAAGTCTCGGCTCCGCATCCTTTCTGGGTGCCATTGCTCATGATACTGACGGCGGGGGAGAGCGCCCTGATAAGGAGCGGATTATTGCTAACGTCGAGACCGTGGTGGGTCACCTGATAAACATCCACTTGCGGCACCAGTATTGCCGGACAAACCAACTGGCGCTCGGTATTCCATGTCAGATCTCCGGCGACAAAGAACTGGAAATCGCCCATTTCAAGGAGCATCACGATGCTATTGGCGTTATCGGAGGTGTCTTTCTCCCTGGTGGGAGCATCGGTGCAGGCGGGATTTGCCGCGAGTCGGACGTTTGCAGCGGGAGGGATGACATCCTGTTTGGCAGCCAGGCAGCGAATTGAAACCGGGAGGCCTTTGGCAGCCTGTTTGAGTGGAATCGAATCACCAGGTTTGATGACGTTTCGTTTGTCGGCTTTGAACTCGCGATACGGCTTGATCTTCAGGAGCCAGGTTCTGTCTTCGGGATTGTTGTCAGGATTTTGGTCTGGAATGCCATTGTCGTAAACGCTGCTGATGGGCATGAGTTGGGAAATCTCAGCAGCGCCTCCGTAATGATCTGTGTGGAGGTGCGTGGTGATCAAGTGGTCAATGCGCTGCAAACCCGCCACCTTGCTTGCGACGTCGTGAATTCGCCCGGGATCTCGTCCGCCGGGGTTTCCACTGTCGATGAGGATGGATTCGCCCGCAGGAGTGACGATCAATGTGGCCGCGCCCCCTTCCACATCCACCCAGTAGATATCAAGCGCACCGGTTGCAGCTTCGAGGCGAAGGTGCGGAATGGAGGCAAGAGCAATTGTGAACGAGAGGCTCAAGAGCGCTTTTTTCATAAGGTTGTTACGGGAACCGGGCGACAATAGCTGGGGGCTCTCCCGGCGAAAGTAGAATTTTCCTGAAAGTCTGAACGAAGGCGTTCGACGAAGTCATATCAGCGGAGGCTGAGAATTCAGAAGGTCGGGCAACGGTCTCCTCAGTAAGGCAACCGCTCGTGATGCCTCAGCCGACCGGCCAGCCAACTGGGAATTCATCTACAGGCTGGCTCCGGGAATCGATGCGGCGCGGGCCTGTCGTTGTTCCTGGCATCCGCTCTGGAAGAGATGTGAATAACTTTGAAGATCGGCTCCAAGACTTGAAAGAATTGAGCCGCCTGCACTCGCAGGCGGCTCTAGCGTTACCTCAAGGAGGAGCCTGTTCTCCACCTGAGGCGTTTCTTGTAACATAGAGCTTGCGATTAGAAAGAAAAAAGTCGAAGCCACTAAGACCGAGATTCCTTTGAGAGAACCAGTTAGAAATCACCAACCCGAAGATTCAGAATTCAGGCTTTGCATGTTATTGGTGAGCTTGCCCTGATTCTATTCGCAGGTTATTCGCATAACACTAAGAGCCTTGGACACTTATCTGAGCCCGAGGCAACTGGAAACTTGAACTCTGTGGAGGATTTTGAGTGAGGAAGCACTTACCAGACAGACGATGTTTTTCGAGGATGGCCATACGCCGAAGTCGGATTTGCCCAAGTTTGTCCTTGGTTGGTCGTGGCCTTGCCGCTCCATGATTGGAGTTGAGTTCCGAGATTATCGAGCCTCAGAAATCCTGACCGCGTGAACTGAGGTCAGTCGCGTTGAATTCAATGGGATGACAACGGCCCTCTCTCTCCTCAAACTCCGTACGAAGTTCAGTTTCAGGGAAGGAAATGCGTGCCTTGTGGTTCGACATTGTGAATCGCCGGGCGTGTGGCAGGCTTTCCCGCGTTCTCGATGAGAAACCAGTTTTCGATAACGATATTAGTCCTGTGCATCGTCATGGCCGGAAGTGCGGGTGGGCAGGAATTCCGCATTACCTCGCTATCCGCGAGTGGCATACTCTCCTGGACCAACGTGTACGCTCGCGGGATTTGCACAGTAGAGTCCTCCGCTTCACCTCATGGGCCGTGGTTGCCTGAAAGGAACTTCTACACAACCACCAGGACGATCCAAGTCCCAGTAACGATCAGCGATGAACGACGTTTCTTCCGATTGCTGACCTCGGATATTTCCAGCGGAACACCCGGATTCAATAACCTGATAGCCTCTTACGGAATTTTGAGCACGGTCGCCGGACGTGGACGGTTTGACGACGACCTGGTGAATTACTGGCAACCAGAATTCGAGGGTGGCCCGGCTGATTCGGCGAATCTCTCCCGTCCCCATTTCGCCATGGCTGACATGGTGGGAAACATCTTCATCGCCGACAAGAACAGTCACGCAATCCTGAAAGTGACACCGGAAGGAACCATTCACACGGTGGCAGGGACGCACGAAGCCGGCGACGACGGGAACCAACCTCGCATCGGGACGAACGCCCGGCTGAACGCTCCGAACGGATTATGGGTGGGTGCTGATGGAACCGTTTTCATTCTGGACACGGATAACAGCAAAGTGCGCCGCCTTGACACCAATGGAATCCTGACAACCCTGTTCACGGTGGATAAAGGCATCAAGGGTGGACGCGGGCTTTGGGTGCGGGACGACGAAACGCTGGCTTACTTCGCTTCGGAAACGGAGATCAGGCGCTGGACTGCTTCCAACGGCATCAAGACGTTCAGGGACAATTTTATCGATCTCGGGAATCTAGTGGTGGACGAGGCTGGCAATGTGATCGCCACGGATAGGGGTGCAAACGCGGTTTACCGGGTAACGAGCAGCAATCGAACTCGTATCGCTGGCAACGGAACAACAAGCGGCGGCGGGGACGGATTCGCCGCCAGTGATACCGGTCTGGCGGGAGTGCGGGGCATCTGGCTGATGCCTCATGGAGGCTATTTGCTGGCCACCCACGAGGGAAGCCAGGTGTGGTACGTCGATCCAGACGGGATCATTCACCTGTTTCTTGATGGTGCCGGCGGCAGAACGCATGGCGGTGACGGAGATTGGTTTTTCTCGCCGGGAATCAAGATAAGCGAACCCCGTAGCGTGACGATGGATCATCAGGGAAACATCCTGATCACCGAGAGCGACTATGGTTTCGTCCGGAAGATCGCGTTTCAACGATTGTGGCCGTGAAGGACAAGGGGAAACCTTCTAAACCAAGCCAGGTTCTGGCAGCCTGAGTGTGAAACGGAAACGCGGGTGCCTTGCGACACCCGCGTGAACCGAATCAACCGAACACATGAATAACCCGCCCTCGCAGGACGGGAACCGTCGGCTCGCCGACCATAAGGGGCGGCTAAACACACGGAACCAAACCTCTGACCTCAGAAAGAGCGGGGTAAACCTGAAAAGACAGTGACCGGTTCAAATCCCTTGAATTGGTGCTTTCGTGAGTGGGTCGAGTGGAGAGGTCGGGTCGTGCGGACTGTTCCCAACGGACGGCTGGAAGGT
>SXMN01000209.1 GCA_005777315.1 Verrucomicrobiales bacterium | reverse complement strand
GCAATCCTGCCAACATTTGATCCGCATGCGCGATGGACATGCGCCAATCCAATCAGAGTCCACAGCGGCGCGCCACCAAATTCATTCCATCTCCTTGCCCTCAAACTTCATTCCACCCTCCTTGTCGAGGGCCATGACCACCCAGGTGCATCCGCACTTTGGCGGTTCTCGAAGGCAAATTTTGGGCGGTGATAGCTAAACACCGACACTGACGCCGCTTTCGCACTGAATCTTACATCTTCGCTCGGAAAGCGTTGCCACGCAACGGAGCCAAGGTGGATGCGCACCTTCAATCCCTCCCTCCAGGTGGAGTTCATGCACAAGTCTTGGTTCGACGAACCGGCGGTGATGCTGGACTATCAACGCCCATGAACCGCCGCAAATTTCTCACTTCCACCGGAGTTGCGCTTACGGCCTTGCCGACTGCATTGCGCGCTGCTGACGCTGCCGCCAAATCAAGAATTCGCGTCGGCTTCCTCGGCGCGACCTACTCGCACGCGGTGGACAAGCTCAAGTACACCCTGGCGTCGTCAGATTGGGAGCTTGTCGGCGTATGGGACGAGTCGGACGCCGGACGCGAGACATCCCGCAAACTCGGCGCGCGGCTGGTTTCGCAAGGGGAAGTGCTGGACCGCAGCGAGGTCGTGTTCGTCGAGTCGGACATTCGCGACCACGCGAAGCATGCGTTGCTGGCGTTGCGCGCAGGTCGGCATGTCCATGTTGAGAAACCGCCAGCCACGACACTGGCGGAGATGCATGAAATTGTGTCGTTGGCGCGAGGTAGGAAGCTTTTGCTCCAGACTGGCTACATGTGGCGTCATCATCCGGGCTTCAACGCCATTATCGAGGCGGCGCGACAGGGCTGGTTTGGCGACGTGTTCATGGTGCGTGGTCACATCGCCAACAATCTCGCCGTTTCGCGCCGCCCAGAATGGGCGGAGTTCAAGGGCGGTGGCATGTTCGAGCAAGGCTCGCATCTCCTGGACGTGATGGTACGGCTGCTTGGCCGGCCAAAGAACGTCACGCCGTTCACGCGGCATCACGGCTCGTTCGCCGACAAGTTGAATGACAACAACGTCGCCGTGCTGGAATTCGACCGTTCGCTTGCCGTCCTCACCAATTCGACGATGCAATCGACTCCGACGCCGGCACGAAGTTTTGAAGTGCTGGGCACGAATGGTTCCGCAGTCCTGCAACCGATCGAGCCGCCGGAATTGAAGTTCGAGTTCGCCAAAGCCGCAGGTCCTTACGTCGCTGGTGTTCAGACCGTGCCAATGAAGTATCGGCGTTACGAAGGTGACTTTGTTGAATTCGTCGCCGCTTTGCGTGGTGGACGGGCGTTTGCCGTGGATCTCGACACTGAGTTGCTTGTGCAGGAAACGCTGCTGCGAGCGTGCGGCATGATGTGATCGCCTCTTTCTGGGTGAATGGGGCTTTGTTGCTTCAGTCCACTGCGGGCATGTCACGGCATGGGCTGCCGCTCGAACCGTGAGGGATCGAACAGGGGTTTCACCCCGAACGGTGACGTATTCACCGAACCGAGGGCCACACGACCCTCGCGGACGTGGAGGCAGGCAAAGCCATCGCGATGCCGCGCATAAAGATCACCGTGAGCCGCGATCGCTGTGTCCTGCCAATCCGACGGCCATAGGCTCAACCCACGATAGTAGTGATGCCCGTTGCGTTCGACATGCTCGATGCCAAGCAACCCCATCATCGCCAGATCCTGAAGCAGCGCCACCGGGCCGAGATTGCACAAATCCTCGCCCGTGAGCACCACTCGTTCGCCATCTCGTCGCCGTTTCTCCAGCAGGCAGGCATTCGCAATACCTTTCACAATGCCTTTGCAATTCTTGTGACTTGTGCCGGAGTAGCCCAGGACAAGCGCCCGCGGTAAATCCCCGAGTGCGCCGTCCGACTCGTCGATGATCAACGGCGGGCGGGTCGGCCATGCGTTCACAGCCGCACCTGCATCATCGCTCAAAGCCCGGTCACGATGCACCGGCTGCTCGACCACGATGATGCGCTGCCACAGTTCACGCAAAGTGGGATCGCCCACTGCTTGCTGCCAGAACTCGCGGAACGCTTCGAAGTGCTGGAAGTTCTCGTTACCATCCAGCGTGACAAAAAAATCTCCTCGGGTTTCGCGCGTCAGCAGACGATTGATATCCCGCAGCCGCCCCAAATCGCGATCGGTGTCAGCGAAGAGCTTGACTTTGAAATAGCTCAGGCCGTACGCGCGAATCGAGCTTTCCAGATCCTGTGGCAACCCATCGTCCACACGTTCACCCGCTGGGATTTCAGAAGGTGACAAGCTGTCTCCCAGCCCGATGGTGTGCCGCACAAAGCAGGAAGGCAAAGGCCCTGGGGGCAGGAGGTGATGTGGTTGGGTGTCGCCCAATTCGGAGTAGATCTCGCCGAGCCTCAGGCCAAGCCGGTCCGCAAAGACCATGCGATGAAGCGGCTCACCCGCGACGCGGCACAAACCGTCGAGTACAGCGCGTTCGACAAGACTCACGCCGAGATTTGACAGCAACGGCGCGATGTTTCGAGCATTCGACCAGTCGTTTTGCAGGCGATACAATTCCTGCCAGAAAGCGAAGAACGAAACCGGCGATTGGGCGATTTGTTCCGCGAGCTTTGCCGCATGGCTGATGACCTGGAGCATCTCGGGCAGATCCTGCTCAAAAGTCGTTGCGGGATTTTTCGTGAACCACTTTGGCGGCAGCCCTTCTGAACTGAGACCAAAGGATGACATGCCGTCCACCGTCACCCTCGTCCGCACAAACAGGTGCGGCACTTCGGTCATGCTCGCGATTCCGTAGCGAAAGGGAAATCTCGTGCGAGTGCGCGACACGAAGAACTCGAAAGAGCAGAGAGTGAAGCGGTCAGTCATGTCGGACGTGAGTTGTCGAGGAGCGAGTGCGGAAAACAAAGATGGGAGAAGCCCCGTCTCAATTTCCTCCGCTTCCTGTTCAGAATTCGAGATCCTTCATACGAGTTACGCCCGCCCCAGGTACAAGTCACGCCCCTTGGCCAGCGCGGAGATTTTACGGTCGGCGATTGAGCGTTTGAGCATCCAGAAACCGCAATCCGGATGCACGTAGCGTACGCGATCCGGCCCAAGCACTTTTTCTGCGAGTTCGATGGAGCGGGCGATCTCATCTGGCGTCTCAATGTGGTTCACTTTGATATCAACCACGCCCAAACCGATGCCGATGCGTGTATCCACCTCCTTGAGCGCATGGAGATCGGAGGGAGGGCGATGCGCAAGTTCGAGGACAAGATGATCAGTTCGCAAACTGTTGAGGAACGATGTCAACCTGGACCATTCCCCTTTTTGGATTGTTTGTCCGCCGTAATTGCCGAAACAGAAATGCACCGCCTTCTCGACGCGCACGGCGTCGAGAAGGCGGTTGATGGCCTCGGCGGCGAGAGGGCCGTCGGCTGGATTGCCGGGAACGTTGGCTTCGTCCACTTGCACACACGCACAGTTCAGGTCGCCCATCTGCGCCGCAAGCGCATCGGCGATGGCGAGGGTGAGCATCTCGAAGTCGTGATAATGATCGTCAAGCAAAGTGCGGGCGAGCATGTAGGGACTGGTGATCGTGAACTTGAATGAACCACCGGCCACGCTGGCCGCACGGGCGCAGTCATCAGGCAGGTTCAAGACTCCTTCAGTGATCGGGCCGGTGACCACTGCGGCGGGCTTGTTCCGGAAGCGCATTTCCGTTTTGGCGCGGAACGCTGCCGTGTCGCCCCGGCCCACTCCACGCCGCACGCCCCCGAGCTTGTGGACGAAGTATTCAATCATCCCATTGGTGTCGGGATGATTGACATCGAAGCGATACAACTCGCCGTCGGTGGGCAGATCAATGCCGGCCTGGCGCTGGAGGCTGAACACGATGCTCGTGGCGTCGAGCAGTGCCTGCTCGCTGGGCAGCGCGGCGAGCCAGTCCGGCACGGGATACGAGCCGACGGTGGTGGTTAGGATGCGAGGGACGGCATTTGTCATGTTCAACGCGAATTTGCGATTCTCGCTTCAGCGAGTGTTTGAATAATGAGTCCAAGTTCCTGAGCCATCGCTGGCTGAGAGAACGTGAAGAACAGCAGGGGAACAATCTTCACTGGATGTTGAACGAACGCAGGATCGGCGACGGCAGCCAGTTTTCGATCAGCCTTCCCGCGAATTTCCTTACCAATCCACCACCGAGCCGTCGTTGAGATCGTATGTTTCGCGATTCCTCCAGTCGTGATCGAGTTTGTTTGCCACCTGATCTTCGTCGAGTTCGATGCCGAGGCCGGGGCCTTCTGGGATTTTCACGTAGCCGTTTTCGACTTTGAAGGGCTGTTTCAGATAACCGTCGCCGAGGTTGACTTGTTCCTGGCAGAGGAAGTTGGGGACGGACGCGGCGAGCTGAAGCCCGGAGGCAAGGGAGATGGGGCCAAGCGGATTATGCGGCGCGATGGAAGCGTAGTAGCTCTCCGCCATGCCCGCGATGAGGCGTGCTTCCATGATGCCGCCGGCGTGGCAGAGATCGGGCTGGAGGATGGTCGCGGCTCCTTTCTCGAGAATCTCACGGAAGCCCCACTTGGTGAAGATGCGTTCGCCAGTCGCGATGGGCAGATGAGTGCCACGTGCGATCTCCGCCATCGCATCGACGTTCTGGCATTGGACGGGTTCCTCGATGAACATGGGTTGGTAAGGCTCCAGCGCCTTGATCAGCAGCTTCGCGGTTGGCGGAGTGATGGCGCCGTGGAAATCGATGCCGATGTCCACGTCCTTGCCTCCCGCCTCTCGCAACGCCGCAAAGGCGTCAGCAGCCGCGTCGATAAATTGCTTTGATGCGACGATGCCGGACTGGGTGGAGTTCTTGGGCCCGGTCTTGAATGCAGTGAAGCCCTGCGCCTTCTTTTCTTTGATCAATGCCGGCGTGCCTGCATGAGCATAAACTCGAACGCGGTCGCGCGTCGGCCCTCCGAGCAGTTCATAGACGGGCACGCCGAGGAATTTGCCCTTGATGTCCCAGAGTGCCTGTTCGATGCCGCTGAGGGCGCTGGTGAGGATCGGGCCGCCGCGATAGAAAGCGTGCCGATAAATGGCCTGCCAATGATGGACGACATTGCGCGGATCTTTGCCAATGAGGTAGGGCGCGACTTCATCGACGGCGGCGGCGCAAGTTTTGGCTCGGCCTTCGGTGATCGGCTCGCCAAGACCGACGATGCCCGCGTCGGTGTGGATCTTGAGAAACAGCCAGCGAGGTTTGACGAGAAAGGTCTCCAGTTTGGTGATGCGGAGTTTGGTCTTGAACTGGGGTGGTTTCCCCTGAGCCGGTGGTGGCGCACTGCTGTAGGGCTCGGCGGCGGCCTTCTCGGCGGCGGACGAAGTGCCAAGGCCGGCAGCAGCGAGGCCGACACCACCGAAGACTTGCTTGAGGAATTTACGGCGCTGAACTCGGGAGGAAGTGGGTGGGGTGTTATTCATGATGGATTGTTTGTTCGATCTGAAATTCGGTAGTGAGTGGGAAAAGGCTATCGTACACTTCGAGAATCACAAACAGGACTCAGCTCTCGTGTTCTTCTAGCATCGCTTGTGGTCAGGGCCTGACTGCCGTTCCATCCCGGCGGCGGACGGGGTTCCAGTAGGAGGGCGTGTCTGCTTTCTCGATGGGATACTTCTTGGCGGCTTCTTCGTTGAAGTCCACGCCCCAGCCGGGAGCTTCGTTCACGTAGGCATAACCTTTCTTGATCGTCGGGCAGCCGGGGAAGATTTCCTTCGTGGCATCGTTGAAGTCGATCATTTCCTGGATGCCGAAGTTGGGAATCGCGAGATCGAGATGAAGGTTCGCGGCGTGACCTACGGGGGAAACATCTCCCGGCCCGTGCCAGGCGGAACGCACGTTGAAGAATTCGGCCAGCGTGGCGATCTTGCGCGTGACACCGAAGCCGCCGGTTTGCGTGATGTGAACACGGATAAAGTCGATCAGGCGATCCTTGATGAGCGGCACCCACTCGTGCGGGCTGTTGAAGAGTTCACCCATCGCGATCGGGACGGTTGTGGCTGCGCGCATCTGGCGGAAATAATCGTTCGCCTCCGGTGCCACGGGATCTTCGATGAAGTAAGGACGAAAGCGCTCGAGGTCTTTGAGAAGCCGGATTGCGTCGCGTGGTTCGATGCGTTCGTGAATGTCATGCAGCAGTTCGACTTCGTCACCACAGGTGTTGCGGACGTGATCAAACATTTTGACGGTGGCCTTCAGGTAAGGCAGGGAATCCATGAGGCGATCCACCGGCAATCCGAAGCCTGCTCCAGCGAAGTCCGGCGTTTGGGAGAGGTGTTCGGAACCGTAGCTTCCCATTTGAATCCGGACGTGGCGGAAGCCTTGTTCCATCTTTGACTTCACGCTGTCCTCAACTTCCTTCAGGTCGCGTCCACTGGCGTGGCTGTAGCAATCGACGGCGAACCGGCATTTGCCACCGAGCAATTGATAGACGGGCATCCCGGCTCGCTTGCCTTTGATGTCCCACAAGGCTTGATCAAGGCCGCAAAGGGCGTTGTTCAGCACGGGGCCGTTGCGCCAGTAAGAGCTGGTGTAGGCGTTCTGCCAGAGGTCTTCGATGTTATCGGCATCGCGTCCTCGCGAGAATGGATCAAGGTAATCGTTGACCGCATTGACGACCAGCGTGGCCCGCTGTGTGTAGGTGGCGCAACCGAGACCGTAAAGTCCGGGTTCGTTGGTCTCGACTTTGACGACGACGAGGTTGACGTGCGTCGGGCGCATGACGAAGGCACGGACCTTGGTGATCTTCAGCGGGGCAGAGCCGCGTGATGCCTTGGTAGCAGCATCAGCGGCGATGGCGTCGTTTCGCGAGATCATTCCTAGTGCGCCCGCGGCGGCGCCGAGGCCGAGGTTCTTGATCCAGTCACGTCGTTTCATAGGCAGGATTTGGTCTGGTTCATCCATTGTGAGGTGTCAGGGTGAGGCTCGCAGGGACGATGGCATACCAGGAACTTTGATCCTATGGCCGGTGTCGCGGATCGAGTTTCCATCGACCCGGAAGACCCAGAGGTTGCGGGTTGAGTGGGATTGAACGATCAGGTGCTTTCCATCGGAGGTGAATGCCACGCCTTCAGGAATCGGCCCGATGGGGATCGAGTCAGATTTCTCAAATGTGGAACCGCGCCGGACCAACACCTCCAGAAGCCCGTGACGGGTGAGATCGTCGTGATCCGGGGCAAGGTTGGACCCGTTCATGACGACCGCGACGAGCAACTGGCCATTTGGGCTGAGTTCCATCGACTCTGGGCCGGAGCCGATGGGAATATGATCGATGGTCCTCTGTTTGCCGCCGCGAAGATCGACAATGCTGATGGCATCGGAATCGACTGCGTTTCCGTAACCAATCCCGGCGGTGATTCCGAGGTGGCCGTCAGGCGTGATGAGAGTGCGATATGGCTGGCCATAAACTGATATTTTGCGACCGGTGAACTTCACTTGGTTCTTCTCGATACGCAGGACGGCGAGGAAGCCACCCTTCTGCGCGCTGGCGAGAGCAAGTTTGCCGTCGGGACTGATGGCGACGTCGGAGATGCTCTCTTCGGTAGTACAGACCCGGACGCTATCCACGGCGCGAACGCCGGCCTTCTTGTCGATGGTGAGCAAACTGACCGTCCCCTGGGCACGGTTGGCTGCAAGCGCAAACTTACCATCTCGACTGATGCTGATCCCGGAAGGTTGCAAGCCGGCTTGGACTTGTCCCGTAATTCGTGGTGGATTTGCCGTGAGATCGAGCAGGTGGATTTCGTTGTTCGGGACCCATTTCGAAACGGAGGTGGAGTCGAGCTTGATCGAGTTGGCGATGAGCGCGAGGGAACGGTCCGGCGTGATGGCGATGTTTGAGGGCGGGCCAAGAACGGTGTTGGGCACGTTGTCCAAATGTTGAACAGTCGGAGGCCAGGTGGAGAAATCGAGTATCGAGATCGAGTCAGGGCCGGCACCATCCACGACCTGGGCGGCGCCGGACGTGAGGTTGATCTTGTTCTCGTTGCCTGAGATGACGAGCTGGGCTTTCAGCAGCAGCGGGGTGGCTATTAGTGCTCCAACCAGCCAAAAGTGCCAATGTAGTGCTTGTAGTCTGGAGGAAGCCGGTTGCTTGAGAGTTATTGTGTGGCTCATGGATGTTTTGGGAACGGACTCAGAGTAGGGATGGTCCGGCGATATGTGCAAATCGTTTCTAACGGGACACAGTTCGGGCTTGTGAATCATGGATGCGCCGGTACGGTTTTGCTCACTCAAGAATTATGAACAGAATTATCGGCATTTCGACCTCGGTTTTGGTGGCTCTCGGCGCCTTCCTGGCACAGGCAGCCACGATTACTGTGACGACGATTTCCAACACCAACCCCGCTGCCGGGCAGACTTCGCTGGCACAGGCGCTGGTTGCAGTCAAAGACGGCGACAGGATTGATTTCAAGATTCCTGGTGATGGACCGCATTACATTGTCACCCCAGCCGAGGGATATCCCGTGATCACGGCAAGCAATGTCACAATTGATGGCTACTCCCAGCCCGGATCAGCGCCAAACAAGAATCTGATCCTCGCCTCGAACAATGCCAGACTCCGCATCTACCTAGATTCGCGGGACGGTGGTCGGACGGTGATGAACCTCGACGGTTACGGGACAACAGAAGCGGCAATCCTCGGCTTTGCCGGAGCGCAGAATGCCACGGTTCGAGGCCTTGGTTTTCTCGCGAAAATCACGGACGGCTCAGAAAACAGCCCCGCGATCTACTGCGTGGCATTTGGTGGCAAGGCAAAAGGCGGTCATGTCAATGGCTGCTGGCTGGGCGTGGACGCCGACGGAAAGACGGTTGCTGGAGCAAACGCCGGTGTGACGGGATTCCGGTTTCGCGAAGATGGGGAAGCGTATCTGGCGGATGATATGGTGATCGGAATCAAGGCGGATGCTTTGAAACCGGAAGCGGAGCTGAACGTGATCGCGGGGATGAAGATCCCGATAATCATTGAAGGCGCAAACCTGCGTGTCGCTGGGAATTTCATTGGGGTTCTTCCGAGCGGGACGAATGAGTTCAACAATGCCGTGGCGGGTCTGCCGAATGAGGGTGCGATCCAGATCGGGCGTTCGGAGGGCGGTGTGGTCATCGGCACGGACGGCGATGGTTGGAATGATGACATGGAGCGCAACGTGTTCTCCGGAGTGCTTCCGAGGACTGTTGATCCTGTGAATGGCTACACGCACTTGATCGAGTTTTACAGCGGCGGCCAGCGCACCAACATCGTGATAGCGGGAAACTACATTGGCGTGGGTGTGGACGGAACGACGCGGTTCACGAATGGCGTTCCCATCGTGAGTGGATTGACGGCGACAGCGAGGGTGGGATCGGATTTCGATGGGGTCGGGGATTTTGAGGAGGGTAACATGATCTTTAACAATTACCCACCGTCGTTGTTCAAGGGTGCGACTTTGGTGCGCAGTTTTCTGGAGAACGTCAGTGAGGGCGCGGTCATCTCCATGCGTGGAAATACACTAGTGAACAACTTCACTCCGCCGGTAAGTCCACTTCTTGATGAAGGGGCGTTTCTGACGAACTACTACACCAAGGCCATGCTCGAACCCGAGATCGGCGTCACTCCGATACTCTCCACCAATACGACGATTGACCGGTTGGTCGGATGGATTCCCAAGCCGGAAACGAATTCATCGCCCCTTACTGTGATTGATTTTTACATCGCCGATCCTGAGGGAATCACGTTGGGAAAGGCAGAAGGGCTTTCACAGTTGCCCGACGGATTTGTTCAAGGCAGGACGTATCTCGGATCCTACTTCGAAGGATCGGCGGGCGACCTAGATCCAGTGCCTGGACAGTTTTCATTCAATATCAGTGCGTTCAATGTCAAGTTGGGCAGTCTGCTCACGATCACGGCCAATTATTCTCCCGAGCAGGTGGGAACACATAACGCTCCAATGATCACCACACTTTTTTCGAACCCCGTGACAGCTCAGGAAGCCAGGAGCGAGCCTGCAGGCAAAGTAGCCATAGCCTCGGATGCATCGGGCGTGCAGATCAACTTTTCCGGAGTCCTCGAATCAGCGGCAAGTGTGGCTGGGCCGTGGTCAGCAGTGCCTGGGGCTGTCACCCCTTTCAAGCCGCCGGTGGATGACACAGTGCGGTTTTTTAGGGCACGGGGGCGTTGAACAGGATTCAGCCACAAGGCCCACGGCACGCGTGGCAGGGGTGGCAGGAGAGTGCTGTCGTTGGTGAATTATTCCCCGATTTTCTGGCACACATTCGCGCTGCCGAAGACGGGCAGAGATCATCGGTCTGCGCCCGGAATTCACCATTGCTCAAGCCTCAGCCCCGCCGCTGCCGCTCCCATTTCGAGTCGCCGAGAGAAATCAGCCGTAACGGTAAGGAGCTGCGAGTTGAAAGGTGTTTGGCAGATGACGCACCTCGCTGATCGTCCCATCGGAAAGAAGAACTTCGACCACATCAAATCTAATGGCGACTCGCGGGCCCTTGAGCAGGCGGAGGTAATCAAGGGCCGTTTGTGAGAGCAGGCGGCGTTTACGCGCATTCACGGCGGCGGCTGGTCGGGTCCAACTCTCGGATGACCGTGTTTTCACTTCCACGAAGACGAGCATCTGGCCATCGCGGAAAATGAGATCGATTTCACCGCGTTTGGATCGGAAGTTCGCCGTCAGATATTTCATGCCCAATTGCTGAAGGTGTTTCCTTGCGGCCTGCTCACCGATGCGTCCGTGACGGAGATGGGTTGGTTCGTCATCCCGGTTCCACATGCCTTTCAACCTTTGCCAGAGCGCGATGAGCATTTTGTCAAAATTGAGGGAATTCTATCGGGGCGAGAGAAGGGGGCCGGGGCTTTGCCGGAAGCATCAGTTAGAGAAATTCCATCTGTGCCTGTTTCACAGGCATGAAGCTCTGGCGGTGAATCGGACACGGGCCATGTTTTGCAAGCATGGCAAGGTGTTTGGGGGTTCCATAGCCTTTATGTTCGGCAAAGCCATAGTGTGGGTACTGAGAATCGAACTGGTGCATCAGCCGATCACGAGTGACCTTGGCAATGACGCTCGCGGCGGCGATAGAATAGCTCTGACTGTCCCCCTTGACGATTGGTGTCTGAGGAATGCGGAGCGACGGCACCCGGAGCCCGTCAACCAGCGTGTGGGATGGGAGGGGGCTTAATCGACTGAGTGCTTCGTTCATTGCGCGGTGCGTCGCTTGAAGGATGTTGATGGAGTCGATCACTTCGGAGCTGACCATGGCGTGGCCATGATGCACATCGACCGAATCCGTCAGGATGGCGAAGAAATTCTCGCGCTGGCGTGGGGTCAGTTGCTTGGAATCATTTAGCAAGAGTAAATCATCTGGCATGTCACCCAGCACCCAACGTTCAGGAAGCACCACTGCGGCAGCGACCACTGGGCCGGCGAGCGGTCCACGCCCGGCTTCATCCAACCCTGCGATCCTCGTGACACCTTTTTCAAGAAGGGACCGCTCAAACTGGAAACGGCTGGCAGACATGGTTCGTCTCTTATCGGTGTCGGGGTGAAAATGCCAGCGAGATCATGTGGGTACGCCTCAACTAACCCTGCGGGCGTCGGAAGATCCTGCCCGAGCCGAAGAAATGGCGTGCGAAAGGTTCCCGTGTCATGGCAGCATTTTTTTATGAGCAAGATTGTAGGGATTGATTTGGGCACGACGAACTCCCTGGTGGCGACTGTGGACTCGGGAATTCCTTTCATCATTGCTGACGCGGAGGGCAATCGCCTGACGCCGTCGGTGGTCTATTTTCCTGGAGGGACTGCGGTGCCCGTCGTCGGCCATAAGGCGAATCGAGTAAGAGTGATTCGGCCCGGCGAAACAGTTTACTCTATAAAGCGGTTCATGGGACGGCGAGGCGTAGAGATTGCCCGCGAGGAGATGCTGGTGACTTACCCGGTGCGAGGAGAAGGAGCTGGCCCTGTAACGGTTGAGATTCATGGACGGCTTTACACGCCCGAGGAGATCGCAGCGGAAGTTTTGAAAAAGCTCAAATCCGACGCGGAGGCCAACTTGGGAGAACCAGTGTCGAGAGCAGTGATAACCGTGCCTGCCTATTTCAACGATGCGCAACGCAACGCCACAAAGAAGGCTGGGGAACTTGCTGGTCTGAGTGTCGAACGAATCATCAATGAGCCCACGGCAGCTGCGCTGGCCTATGGTCTGGATAGACTAAGGGAAAAGTCAAAGGTGGCTGTTTATGATCTGGGTGGAGGGACTTTTGACCTTTCGATCCTCGAACTCAACGAAGGCGTCTTCCAGGTTTTATCAACCAACGGAAACACGCGATTAGGTGGTGATGATCTGGATCGGCGGGTGGTGGATTTTCTGGTAAAGAAGATCATTTCGGAGGGAGGGCCGGATGCTGCCACGGATTTGACACTGCTGTCGCGTTTGCGTGAGGTTGCAGAGCACGCAAAGATCAGGCTGTCCACCGAGACGGAGGTTGAAGTGGCGCTGCCATTTCTCACACCCAATTTCAGCTTCAGTCATTGCATGACACGGAAGGAGTTGGAGGGCTTGACGCGCGACATCATAGGCCGGACGCGTGAGCATTGTCTTCGATCGCTGGCCGATGCCAGACTCGAAGCGAAGGATCTCGATCAAGTGATTCTTGTCGGTGGTCAGACTCGAATGCCCCTGGTACGGCAGATGGTTTCGGAGATTTTTCGTTGCGCGGAATTTGAGGCGCCGGCGGGCGGCGTTCGGCTCGGGACCGAATATCACGTGTCCGATGGGCCGATGTTGAATACTTCCCAGAACCCCGACGAGGCGGTGGCGCTCGGCGCCGCAATCCAGGCGGAGATTCTCTCAGGCGGGTTTAAGAATTTGCTCCTCCTGGATGTCACGCCACTTTCGCTTGGGATCGAGACTTTCGGAGGGTTGATGAATGTGATCATCCCGCGTAACTCAACCATCCCCATCAAAGCGGGGGAGATGTTCACCACGGCTGTGGATAATCAACGGAGCATGCTCATCCATGTGCTGCAGGGGGAACGGGAACGTGCCAGGGACAACTGGAGTCTGGGGCGATTTGAGATCGGATTCGAGCCTGCCCCGAAAGGCGTGCCACGCGTCGGTGTGCAATTCGAGATCGATGCGGATGGCATCCTGCACGTGCTTGCCAGAGACGTGAAGACGGGCGTTCAGAAGATCGTGGAGATGAAGTCCGCCGTTGATGTGAATGATGCCGACGTGCAGAAGATGGTTGAGGAATCCGTTGAGAACGCGTTTGACGACATGAAAGCCAGGCAATGGATCGAAGCGAAGATCAGGGCAGGGGAGACATTGACGGCCACTCGCAAGGCGTTGACGGATTATTCATCTGAACTGGAAGCTGAATACCGGTTGCAAATCGAAGCTGCCATTGGCGAATTGGAGTCGGTGCTGGCGACTGAGGATCCGCGAACAAAAGTTGGCGATCCTCAAAAATTAAAGTCAGCAAACACGACGCTGGATGAAATAACGAAACCGCTCGCAGACCACGTGATGGACAAGGCTATGGAGACGATGCTGCGAAAGAAGGGGCTTATCCAATGATCTGTTCGGAGTGAGGCTTGCTGCCAAAAACCAGTCAGGGGCTAACTTCCGCCAGCGCTACTCTCGCGATCTGAATCCTCCTCCTGGCCGGTCTTGATGTTGAGACTGTGGAAAGGATTCTGACCAAAGTCAGCAGGCCCACCTGCGGCATTGGTTCGCCCCACTCGATTTGCTTGTGGGAGTCGATCCTGTGAGTTCGCCTGTTTGGGCACGGCTGTCGGCGTGATTGCCGAGGCGTCGTCACTTTCGGATGCTCTTGATGACTCGTTTGGATGCTTCGCACGCTTGTTGCGTGGCAACGGACTTATCATCACATTGATGCTCTTGCCGATCAGTTTTGTCGCCGCATCGGGATGACCGTACGGAGCCGTGGCTGCAATGAATTTTTCTACCTGTTGAAATCCGAATTCCTTGTGCGCCATTTCGCGTCCTCTGAAGCGCAGCGTGATCTTCACCTTCATGTCGTCGCAGAGAAAATCGATGGCATGATTCAGTTTTACCCCGAAATCATGCGGGTCGATCGAAGGACTGAGTTGGATTTCCTTAACCTTGTTGGCGTGCTGGTGTTTTTTAGACTCTTTTTCCTTCTTCGACTGCTCGTAACGATACTTGCCGAAGTCCACAACCCGGCATACGGGAGGAGTTGCGTTGGGCGCGATTTCGACCAGATCCACTCCATGATTGCGCGCCATGGTCAAAGCATCGGCTAGGGAGATCACTCCGACCTGCTGACCGTCTGGACCGATCACACGGACGTCCCGGGCGCGAATCTTTCCATTGACTCGGACGAACGAAGCGGAGGAATGGGAGCTACTGCGAGAAGGGAAAGGGCCGCTCAAGAAACCCTCTTCGGTTGAAGTTTCTCCATGCTATCACTTAAGAATTCAGCATTTCTCTGATCTACTACTAAGGGCATATCTAACTGTGTGATGGCTCGTCTGCAAGTCAAAATAGGAAGTCCAACAACCACCATCGAGTCAGGACGTGGGTGCGAGCTTTCTTGGGCAGAGTGGTGCCTTCTTCAAAATACCAATATCCCCCGGAGAATCGGCATTCGACCCGAAACCAGTGGTGAATGAGAAACTGGAATTGTTTCTCCTGCATCAAATGCTATCCCAGATCTCCGTTCCCGGCTCGAACGATTTACAGGAAAACCTCTGCCGTCCCCCCCCGACGGACGTCGTTTATCTCAAGGCCAGCCGCCGTTCTTGGTGGATGGGCAGTACCATGCATCATTTGGGCCGTCAAAAGCAGGAGCGGCGGGCCAGACTGTCGTGCCGGCATACTGCCGGGTAAACCACTTGGAGAACTTCATTGCGAAAGCACGTCCAGAAAGATCTCCAAAAGTGGCGATGCCGTTGGCATTCTCCGTCTGATTCTTGGCCTTCCTGGAATTCGCATGGCGCTGTGAGATTCCTTCAAAGGGCGAGCTGCCCACGTCATTGAAGAGGTAGGCGTCCTGTTCAGAAGGCGCCTCCCACACCAACATGCCCGTGGGTCTCATGTCGGTGAGTTTGAATCTCGACATCGCGTCAGGTTTATCGCTGGTGGTAAACGCCACGGTGGAGCCGTTCCACAGATAACTGGTGATCTTGATGTTCCGGCGCTTGTAATCCGCGGCCGCCTTGCCACTCGAACGTTCCGCAAAATCCCTGGGGCATGTGAGCACACGTTCATTGCTGATGTAATTGCCGAGCTGACTTCGTTTGAAGAAAGCGACCTGATTGGTCCAAATGGTATTGTCCGACTTGCCTTCTCCATTGGGCATTCCTTTGGCTGTACACCATGAGTCGCGTTCCGCGCAATCACCCCAGCTCGCGTAGGGGATGTAATCATTGTTGTCGCCAGCGAAGACCGTCGCGGCCAGCACCACCTGACGAATGTTGTTCAAGTCGTTTGCCAGCAGCGCCCGATCCTTCGCTTTGCTCAATGCGGGCAGCAGCATTCCGGCGAGAATGGCGATGATGGCAATAACCACTAGCAGTTCGATCAACGTAAAGGCTCGGGGGAGTTGAGTCGAAGTACCGTGCATTACTTTCTTGGACAGAGTTTTCATTGGAAGCGGGGATCGATGAGTTGTGAGCCTAGGCGTGTGGGCGGCACAATCAAGCCTCGTTTTGGATCCACCTGGCGAAATTTCTCATGACTTCCCATCTCATCCTCCCAGTAGTAGGTGATTGACCGCATGGCCGATGTGCGTTGAAAGTATTGGCAAGGGCGGTCCATTGAACGCCTTTGCTATGCTCGATTTCAAATTTATCTGCCAGCATTGTGGCCAGAAGTTGCGATGTGACGTGATCATGAGTGGCATGCAGATCACGTGTCCGGCATGTAAGGGAGCGCTAATCGTTCCACAGCCTCCATCCGGAAGTGCTGATGCGCCAATAGTGGCGGTGCCCAGGAAGGAAGCGCCGCCGAAGGTCACACATGTCGATCCCCCTGCGCGGACAAGCGGTGGCAGCACCGCAACTCCACCCACTCCCCGAGGGCCGTCTGCGGGTGCGCCACCTCCGAAACGGGAATCAGCATCAACCAGAAGCTCTGCTGCCAGTTCCGCCGGTGTTGATTTCTCGAATTCTGGACTGGCAGTGGCATCTCTGGTTTGCGCCTGCACGGTCGTGGGTTTCTTGCCGGCGATCGTCTGTGGCCACCTTGCCAAACAGGCATTGCGCACCAATCCTCAGCGTGGTGGAAGAGGTTTTGCGACGGCGGGGTTGGTGCTTGGTTATGTTGGAGGAGCGGTAATCCTGGTAACTGCGGTATTTTGGGTCGCTGCACCTCGGGATGCCGGGCCGGTCGTTGTAGGATTTGATCGAAGTCAGGCTGCCGATAATCCGTTCGCAGTGGGGGCGCGAATGCGAGCCGCCGAGGCGGGCCGGCCATTTGGTGAATTCGACGAGCCTGCGACTGTTACGTTTGTCAACTTCGAGGGAGACGGCAAGGATCGCGCGATAAAGGTTCGAATTGCCAACCACGCCGACAAGCCAATCCGTTCCCTGGACATGAAGTTGAACTTCCAGAACAATGCAGGAGTTGTGCTTTCTCGATCCAATACGTCGAAGAGTGCCAAGCCGCTTCTGGTGAATACGGCGACGACTGTCGAGGTAACCTTGAAAATGGATTCAGTGCCGGAACGCGCTGACTCGGCGGCAATTTCCCTGGCTCGCGCTGAGTACGCCGACGGCACGGAATGGAAGCGGCCCCAGTAAGTTATTTGAGAAGCTGCTTCGCCGCTCGCAATAGTGCATCGGATTCACGATCTGTTCCAATCGTGATTCGAATAAAATCGCACACTTCCGGATAGCTGAACCATCGCACAAGGATTTTGTGCTTCCGCAACTCTTCAAGCCAGCGTTGAGCTGTCATTGTGGGTGGACGGACTAGAATGAAATTCGCCTGGCTTGGCAGTACCTTGAAGCCCATCTTACGCAATTCGCGCGACAGCCGATTGCGAGTCGAGATGATGCGTTTGAAGTTTGCACGGTAATAGGGCAATGCGGCCAGAGTCGCCTCGGCGGCGATCTGGCCGAGGCCATTGACGTTGTAGCTATCGCGGATCTTGTGCAGCGCGTCGATCAGATCGGGATGTCCTACAAGGTAGCCAATGCGTTGGAAACACAACGAATACGCCTTGGAAAAGGTGCGGGCGACAAGCACATGCGGAAACTTCAGTGCGAGACTCAGCGCGTTTTCCTCTGCGAAGTCAACATAAGCTTCGTCGAGCACCACGACGCCCCGTTGCAGCCGACAGAGGCGCGACAACTCTCGCGTGGTGTAAGCCTGGCCACTTGGAGCGTTGGGGGTTGTGATGAAAGTAAGAGCTGCGTTTAAGTCAAAGCGGCCTCCGCTCGATGGCATGCGAAGATTCGGGAGTGCAAATCCTTCGCGAAGCGGCACTGGATTGGGATACGCACCGTGGATTTCAGCCAACACTGGATAGAGCGAGTAGCTGGGTGTGAAGTACTGAACGATGGACTTGGAAAGCCGGTGCTGTGGCTGAGAAGAGTGAGATTGGCTGGGAGCGCACGGCTCAACAAACGCCCGGGTGGTGAGCGCCAGCAGTTCATCCGAACCGTTTCCTACAATGATGTTCTCCGGCTTGCATTTGTGGAGTTTGGCAAGTCGCTCTCGGAGTCGCTGCGCCGTCGGATTTGGATACAACCGAAGCCTTCCGTCAGTGGCCTTTCGCACAGCTCTTAGAACTTCTGTGGAAGGTGGATAGGGATTCTCGTTTGTGTTGAGCTTGATGAGTCCCTTGATCTTTGGTTGCTCGCCGGGCACGTAGGCATGCAAGGCTTGGACGCACTGACGGATCAAGGAGGTTGGATTTCGAATCGTGTTGGTGTCTCGGCTCATTTGATCTCGGATTGATCGATGGGAAGTAACTCCATTGAACGCGCCCGCAGTCCGGGCGGCCATGGCTTGGATCCGCGTCGGATGTGAACACGGATCGCCGCCGATCGGGCATGAGCATCAAGCCCCTCCAATTCGGCAAATCTCTGAACGTAAGCGACGGACTTTTTCAAGGAGCCACGGGTGTATTCCACCAAGCTGGTCCGTCTCTGGAATTGATCCACAGTCAACCCGGCGAAGGACTTCCCGCAGCCCCCCGTCGGCAGAGTGTGGCTCGGCCCCGCCACGTAATCCCCCAGGACGGTTGGCGACCACGGACCAAGAAAGATTGCCCCGGCAGTGTGAATGCGCTGCGAAATTCTTCCGGGATTGCGAGTCATCACTTCACAGTGCTCAGGTGCCAGCCGATTTGTAAGTTGGATCGACTCCTCAAGTGATTTTGTCTGGATGAGCCAGCCATTGTTTCTGAGGGCGCGTTCGATGAATTCCCTTCGCGAAAGCGTTGGCATTTGGATCGCGATTTCCTTGTCCACAGCTTTGATCAGCTTCGCTGAAGGAGTTACCAGCCAAACACGTTCGTGGCCGGAGCCATGTTCGGCTTGGGCGAGCAAATCGGCGGCGATGAACCGAGGATTGGCTGAAACGTCCGCAAGCACCAGCACTTCGCTGGGGCCTGGTAGAAGATCAATTGAGACTTGGCCGAACAGCAATCGCTTCGCCGCCACCACATAACCGTTTCCTGGTCCGAAGACTTTTTGAACTCGTGGAACACTCTCGGTTCCAAGTGCCATTGCCGCAATCGCTTGTGCTCCGCCAATACGATAGATTTCCGTGGCTCCGGCACGGTTGATCGCAAAGAGCAATGCGGGGTTGATTTCGCCGGATGCGCCTGCGGGGGTGCATACCACGATCTCACGGCAACCGACAATTCGCGCGAGGGCAATTGTCATCAGAGCCGTGGACACCAACGGAGCAGTGCCACCTGGAATGTAGATGCCCACTCTGGTGAACGGGTCAAATTTCTCGCCAACTCTTGCACCTTGAGCATTGCGAATGGACCAGTCTTTCCTCTTGGAACGTCTTGCGAACACAGAGATGTTTCGGTTGGCAAACTCAAAAGCTTCGCGCAAGTTGGCATCCGCCTTGAGGGATGCAGCCATGAGTTCCGCCGTCGTGATCCTAAGCTGTTCAGCAGTCAGTTGTGCACCGTCGAACTTGGCTGTCAACTCAAGCACAGAGGCGTCGCCCTGGCTGCGCACGGCATCAATGATGCCTCTCGCTCGTTGCTCGATAACAGGGTCGAAAAGGCTCGATTGAGCAGCCAGCTTCCCAATCTTTTCTGCGTAGTTGAAGTCAGTATGTCGGACGATGTTCATGGGGCCGAGACGCTACGGAATAGGTGCTAAAAGTCAAAAGCACTCCGACCTTAAGCCCTGAAGAGACTGTCTGAGTAAGCAACTGGTAGAATCAGAGAATCAATTCGGGCGAACGACATCCTCCAGAGAATGTGGGGCTAGTGGCTGCAGCCACAACTGGGTCCGCAGTCGCCGGAATCAAAATCATCGGCATCCGGCACGCGTCCGAGTTCGTAAGTCTTGCTGACGTACTGGCCCACGGTCTCCTGCATCTTATGCATCGACTGCTGGGCGTCCATGAAGCCGCGGGAGACGATATTGCCAAAGAATTCCGAACGTTGACGTTCGAAGTCGGCGATCTCCTCATCGGACAATTTGACACCTTGCGTTTGCTTGTGCTGGAGATGTTCGCCGCGTTCGCTGAGGGACTGATATTGAGCTTTAGCGGATTCGTCGTTCATGAAAGACTCAATGCTCTTTCGTATCTCACGGAATTCGGGTTGCTCCATGATGGTCTGGCAGAGTTCACGAGTCTTCTCGATAACTGAATCGGTGGCGATAGTTTGCATAATTTTGAGTGCTTGTCCCTGCCGCTGCCTGGTCGTCTCGCAGCGACACTTCGCGGCAGACTAGAACACAGGACGAGGTGGAGCGCAATTGATTGTCTTGTGTCAAAGGGAGCCTCGTTTGAAATCGGCCGGCCGGGAATCTTTCTGTTTTCCAGTCAAATGTCTCTCACGGGGAGTTGAGCAAACCCGGGAGTGCTCGTGATGCGATAAATTGATGGGGTAAACGTCGGCCAGCCTACGGTCTCTTCAGTGAGGGGCAGACCAGTTTGTGCATGAAATCGAAAAGCGTCGGAACTTCTTACAAGTACGTGAGTCGCTTGGCGGAATTATTGCCTTGAGAGAATTGATTGTTTGACACAATAACCTTATTACAAGCATGTTATGAAACACATCGAAACCAACAAGGCACTTGGCCTGGCGACTGCTAAAGTTGGGTCAAGGTTCACCTCCATGACGCAGGTAACGAAGAGACGAAACAGTAAATAATACAAAGATATGAAAAAAACACTTCTAACAACACTCGCAATCGGGCTTCTGGCAGGTTCAACGGCAGTCAATGCCGCCAGCTACACGGAAACTGATACATTCAACCAGTGGATAACTGGTACGCTCATTCCGCCGGCCCAGGGTTCATTGTCTGGGGATTTCAATTTGCCAATTGACTCCGCTACAGAAACAATCACTAGTGCGATGGTAACCGTGACTGGAAAAGGAACAGGCGGGACCTTTTCACCGGGGAGCCATGGAGTTCCTGCTTCCTTTTTCAACGCCACTACTACGTTCAGCGTTTTGGGCGATATAAGTTCATCTGGCGATTTGAATTATTCGATCGCATCGTACTTTTATCTAGTGAAGAATGTTAAAATCGTTGTTGAAACAAGCCCAAGGGAGCAAACAACTGATCCCGTTCCGGAAACCAATAACGTTCCCGACTCCGGAGCATCTGTCGGCCTGTTGGGTCTGGGTTTGATTGGCCTCGGCGCTCTCCGCCGCCGCCTCTCGTAATCGAAGCCTCACAACTAAGTTTCGTTTCTTCTGAAGAGCCCGCCGAAAGGCGGGCTCTTCTCTTTTCAAGCAACGGTTGGCGTTCCTTGATGCGGCTTCAGCGTTGCGCGCGCTCATTTCCATCGCCAAACTCACTCGATGAACCATTTGATCCGAGCCCGCAGCGTATTTGATACGGAAATCAAAGGTTTGCAGACCGTCAGGGCGCGGCTTGATTCCAACTTTTCCGCCGCTGTCGAACTGATCGCAGGAGCTCTGGCGTGCAGGAACAAGATCGTTGTGCTTGGGATTGGCAAGTCAGGCAACATCGGCCAGAAAATTGCCGCCACTCTCACGAGCACCGGCAGCACCAGCGTGGTTCTAAACAGTGTGGATGCCTTGCACGGTGATCTCGGCATCATTACTGACGGGGACGTTCTGATTGCCCTAAGTTACTCCGGTGAAACCGAGGAAATGATCCATCTGTTACCGGCTCTCAAGCGGTTTTCGATCAAGCTCATCAGCCTGACCGGCAGTCTGCGATCGACTCTGGCCCAGCACAGCGATGTCGTTCTGAACGTAAAAGTGCCGAGGGAAGCATGCCCCTTTAATCTTGCCCCCACCTCCAGCACGACAGCCATGCTTGTGCTGGGTGATGCCTTGGCGATGGCGGTGTTGCAGGCCCGTGGTTTCCGCAAAGAAGATTTCGCAAAGCATCATCCCTCCGGCACCATCGGACGAGCCCTGCTGACGCGTGTCAGGGACATCATGCGCAGCGGTGTGCGAAATGCAGTGGCCTCAGAAACTTTGACAGTAAAAGAAGCGTTGCTAGTTATGACGCAGGCCAAATCAGGAAGTGTCTGCGTCGTTAATGCTCGTGGGAAACTCGTGGGAGTCTTTACCGATGGTGATCTTCGACGACGGATGGCTGGCGACGAGAATATCCTCTCCAAACTGCTCCCGTCCGTGATGACCCGTCATCCGATTGCCATTCGGGATGACGCGCTGGCAGTCGAGGCGTTGAAAATTTTCGACGAACGGAACATCGATGACTTGATCGTCATTAATGCCAGGAAGGAGCCTGTGGGGTTGATCGATTCCCAGGATTTACCGAAGCTAAAACTGATGTGATTGAATTACACCCCGGCTGGAGGCGAAATAACCCCGGAGTAGCGCATCGACACAACCGCCAAGCGGCCTCTACCTCAATTGTTCTGCCAACGTTCGACCGAGTTCGACAGCCTCTGTTGCCAGTCCACCAACCTCCCCAGCTCGGCGTTGATTCCGTTGAAATGATACCGCACGCAACCGAAGTCTGCCTTCCAATATCTCGCCATAAGCGCCAACTGGGCTGAGGCATCCGCCCCCCATTGCCGCCAGAAACGCCCTCTCCGCCAGCACGCAATTATGAGTCGCGGGATCATCCAGGAATTTACAGACCTCTGCCACCACTTCGTCATTTGCGCGTGCTTCGATGCCAAGCGCGGCCTGGCCCACGCAAGGCATCATTTCCTCCGGTGAAAGAGGTTCCCCCAGCAAGCCATCGGGAACGCCTTCTCCACTGATCTTTCCAGATTCGCCAATCCGAAAACCAAGCCGTTGAAATCCGGCCGCTGCGAGCACCAGCGCGTCCAGTTCCGCATTTGAGGCAAGTTTACTCAGACGAGTCCCCACGTTCCCACGGATGGGCACCGTGTTGAGGTCGGGCCGCATCGCAAGGAGCTGCGCCTGCCGACGCGTGCTGCTTGTGGCGACGACTGCGGATTGCGGCAGATCTTTTACGGTTGAGCCCATCGCCATCCCTCTCCCGATGCGTAGGATCGAGGCGATGTCCCGAAAGATCAGCACATCCCGAACATCGGCACGTTTTGTCACCGCAGCCAGGGTGAGTCCCGGTGGAAGTTCAGTCGGAAGATCCTTCAGACTGTGAACCGCGAGATCAGCCTCACCATTCAAAAGGGCTACTTCCAGTTCCTTTGTGAACAATCCCTTGCCACCTTCCGGGACAACACCCGTTGGAGCAAACGCCTGAAGTTTGTCGCCGGTGGTCTTGATGATCTTGAGATCAAACGTCCGGTTGGGAAAGGCAACGCGGCACTGAGCGAGTACCATGTTTGACTGAGCCAGAGCCAGGGCGCTTCCGCGGCTCGCTATCACTACTGCGCGTGTTGGATTGGACATATAGCGCTTAAGTCAGCCCTGACCAAAGGCCAGTTTTCCTTGGGACACCGGAGCACCTTTAGAAATCCCCGAAAGCAAACTGGCCGCTTTTTCCCGTATGATCGCTTCACATCGTGCGACTTCATCGTGTCGTTGCCGAAGGTAACTTTCAGCGATCGCTTGCAGGTCATCAATGTTGTACAAATAGACATTCTCCAAATAGTTGACCTCGGGGTCGATGTCTCGCGGCACTGCGATGTCGATCAGCAACAAAGGGCGATTCCGCCGGATCTTCATCAGCGGCCCGAGTTTCTCACGGTCAACAACGTAATGAGGCGCGGACGTGCTGCTGATGGCGATGTCGATACGCTCGAACTCCCGACCCAATTCATCGAATTGCACGGCCCGGCCACCCAGCTCTGCAGCCAGCGCCGCCGCCCGATCGAAAGATCGATTCGTGACAACGATGCTTTTCGCTCCACGACTCAACAACGATCGAGCTGTCTTCTCGCTGGTATCACCGGCCCCAATGACCATCACGTGCCTGTCCGCAAGGCTGGAGAAGATTTTTTCGGCCAGCTCCACTGCCACTGATCCGACCGAAACGCTGCCTCGCTGAATGTTTGTCTCGGTCCTGATCTGCTTGGCGACATTGAATGCGCGCTGGAAAGTCCTGTTTAGGAGCCCGCCGGTGTGCTGGTGCTGGAGGGCCATCTCGTACGCCTTCTTGAGCTGCCCGAGAATTTCCGTCTCACCGAGCACCATCGAGTCCAGCCCAGCGGCGACTTTGAAGAGATGTTCGACGCTATGAGGTTCGGCATGGGCATAAATCTCACCATTGAGCGGATCGCGATAATTGTGGCAATCGAGTAGGAATTGCTGGAGAGACTGGCAAGCTGACTGGCGGTCCAGCAAAGTGGCGGCGTAAAGCTCAACCCGATTGCAGGTCGAGAGGATCACGCCCTCCTTGGCTAGGCCGCTTTCGCGGAGCTTCTGCAGTGCGACGGGAATTGTGTTCTCCGCAAAGGCGAAGCGCTCCCGGACAGTCACGGAAGAAGTGCGATGATTCAGCCCTACAACGACAATGGGCATGTTTATGAAGACAGGTTCTTCACAGCCTCAATCAAGCATGTGCCGCATTTTTGCATTCTCAAGTCAGCCATGAAAAGATTCATCCTAATTTTGCTGATGAATCGCCGACGCGAGGTTTGTGCCCCAAAACGTCAGGAGTATGAAAGCGAAGCTTGCCACGGCTCCCCACGCGAAACGCTTGCCCCGCTGTGAACCAGCCCACCGCATGAGCAGCAGAATCAGATAGATTCCCCACACCAGCGCAGACCAGACAACCTTCAGATCGCCGGAAAACATTGAACCACCCTTTTGCCGGAGTGAATATGCCCCCAGGACCAAACCTATTGTGAGAAGGACAAATCCCGATGCCATCAATCGACCGATCACTTTCTCCAGGCGTTCTATTGGCGGTAACAAAGAAAACACCGCCCGGAGTTTGTGGAATTTCAAATTGTGTTCTTGAGTGAGGTACATGGCACCCGCTACCGAGCCGAGCCCGAAAGCACCGTACGCCAGCAAGATCAAGGCGGCATGCAGGCTCTGCCAGCCGCTAAATTCAGGCTTGGGACCGTGATGGCGGTCCAATTCAGGGAAGAGGGCAAACACTCCCATGGCGAACAGCACCGGCGAGGCAAAGGCACCAAGAAACCGAAGCCGGGACCAGGCACCGATCACCAAATACGAAATCACTATCGTCCAGCCGATAAACGTGAGCATTTCATAAAGATTGTTCACCGGACATTGCTGTAGGTTGAATCCTCTTTTGAACATTGCCAGCGTGTGTAATCCGGCAGCCGCCAGCAAAAGGGCGTAGTTAACCCGGTTGTCCTGACGGAAACCCTTACGCCACAGGAAAATCGAGTACACGGTGCTCAAGCCGTAAAAGAGGACGGCGAGCATGAAGAATTGTCTGTCGGTCAACCAAGCCACCACGCGACGTTAAATCACGGCAACAGCCGTGCAAGCTGCAAAAAGGAGGACGAACCAAGTTTGAGTTTCTCAGCAGGCCGACCGACGACTTCGCCAAGCCGCTCCGGCCGGAAACTCATGTTCGTCTAGCGATGCACGCTTCATCTCCGTGCTGTATCCGGGACGTGTCGGGGGCAAATAATGGCCGTTTCTCATCGTCACCGGATCGAGGAAGTGTTCATGCAAATGATCCACATACTCGATGATTCGATCTTCCAAAGCTCCCGAGACGGCGATGAAATCGAAGATCGAGAGGTGTTGTACGTGTTCGCACAATCCGACGCCGCCCGCATGCGGACAGACCGGGATTCCAAATTTCGCCGCCATCAGGAGAACGGCTATGACCTCGTTCACACCGCCGAGCCGACAGGCGTCTATCTGGCAGAAGCGAATCGCGTTCGACTGCATGAGTTGTTTGAAGATCACTCGATTCTGGCAATGCTCACCCGTGGCGACCCCGATCGGAGCGACAGCCTTCGCGATCACCGCGTGCCCGAGCACGTCGTCCGGGCTCGTCGGCTCTTCGATCCACCATGGCTTGAATGGCGCAAGGTGCTTCATCCACTCGACCGCCTGTGAGACTTCCCAAACTTGATTGGCATCCACCATCAGCTTGCGATCCCATCCGATTTCTTCGCGAATGATGGTGCAGCGGCGGATGTCGTCCTGCAAATCCCGCCCGACCTTGATCTTAAGATGGTCCCAGCCCTCCGTGATGGCTTCGCGGCACAAGCGACGAAGCTTCTCGTCCGAATAGCCCAGCCATCCTGCAGAGGTGGTGTAAGCCGGATAGCCACGCGCACGCATCTCTGCTTCCCTTGCCACCTTGGAAGGTGCGAGCCTCTGCAACATATCGCGAGCCTCGTCAGGGGTAATGGCATCAGTGATATAACGAAAATCCACGCACCTCACGATTTGATCTGGTGTCATGTCGGCAAGGTGTTTCCAGAGCGGCTTGCCTTCGACCTTCGCCCAGAGATCCCAGACGGCATTAACCACGGCGGCAGTTGCGAGGTGAATGGCCCCTTTGTCCGGTCCTATCCAACGGAGCTGGCTGTCGCCGGTGATCATGCGCCAGAATTCACCCATGTTCACCGTGAACGATTCGAGCGTCTTGCCAATGATAAGCGGGCGAAGTGCATTGATGGCCGCGACGCAGACTTCATTCCCTCGACCAATCGTGAATGTTAATCCGTGCCCTTCGATTCCGGCCGGGCCGTCCGTCTGGAGAATGACGTAAGCCGCGGAGTAATCCGGATCTGGATTCATCGCATCCGATCCATCGAGTGAACGGGATGTTGGAAAACGAATGTCACGAGTGAACAGGTTTGTAATCGTTAATCGCATGTGGGGATCTGGGTTTGGAGGCTCAGGCGCCACCAACCGTCAGGAGTTGTGGTTAACATCGCAAAGCGGGACATGTTCGGAAACTTTGGCGTGAAGTTCGTCAATCAGATCCGGCTCCATAAATCTGAAGCGATCGGGGATCAGCAGTGTCACAGTACGCTTGCCCTGGAGAGCCTGCGGGAACTTGCGGCAAAGACGGTTTAGATGGGATCTCTCCATCAGGAAAATGATGTCAGCCCATCCAATATGGACTTCAGTGATGACGATCCGTGCGTCTGGTTGAGTGCCCGCCGAGCGGACTTGAATGCCAGGAATGCCACTGAAGATGCGCTCGGCGGTAAGGCTCCGAATACGATTCTGGCTGCAAACGAACAGCATTTTGATTGGCTGTTCTTGCGAAATGTTCATGTGCTTGACCGCTCTCTCGGTGGTGGCATTGCCGATCAACTCCGCTGAAGACCGAATGCCTAGTCTTCGACCTTCTCCTTCTTGGCGGAGGGCTTCTTGTGGTAAGGTGATGCGAGGTTGAAGTAGATTCCGCACAATGGACGGTCATTTTCTGTCTGGCTCAGAATGATGGTAATCTGTTTGTCGAGCGCGATGCCGTGCCTCAAGTGATGGCCGCGATTTGCGTAGGCTTTTATGGCTTTTTCCATCAGTGACTGCAGGGATGCGGGACAGTCGGAAGGAACCTTGTCGAGACAGACGATAAACTTGTCGTAGTTCTTGAGAGCTTCGGCGATCTCCTCCTTGAACATCTCGTGCGTCAGTTCCATTTGGTCCATTTGTGATGGAAGTTAATGGCTGTGGCAAAAGCGTCAATCGTCAAGGAGCGGTGTGATGGATGGGCATTTTTCCTAAACCATTGCACTCGACGAATTCTCCATTGGGGCAGTAGGTTTTTCCCGCCAATGAACTGGAATCCCAGGCTCGCTCAATTGGATGATATTTCAGCCATCGAACAATTGATTCCCCAATCAGTTCTCGCTCTCCAGGCTCCTTACTATTCCGAAGCTCAGATGTGCGCTGCCCTCGGACCGGTCTTCGGAGTGGATCGGCAGTTGATCGAGGATGGCACTTACTACCTGGTGGAGAATGACGGTCGAATCATTGGCTGCGGAGGGTGGAGCAGGCGGAAGTCGATTTTTGGCGGCGATCAGTGCCGGGCCGGACCGGACCCTGAGTTGAACCCAGCCTGTGCGCCAGCGCGAATCCGCGCCTTCTTCGTTCACCAGGATTGGGCGCGACGCGGCATCGGCCGGAGCATCCTGGTGGCGTGCGAAACAGCGATTCGTGCCGCGAATTTTCGTTCCGTCGAACTTGTAGCCACTCTGGCTGGCGAACCACTCTATGCCAGTCACGGGTATGCGGCGATTGAGGGTTACGATATCAACCTGAATGGTGGACTCCAACTGCCTGTCGTGCGGATGCGGAAATCCATTCCGCCGGACCCTGAGCTGTACCGCAGTGATCCCCGTTGATGTTCGGAAAGACTGGCCGTTGCAATCGTCGAGATCAATTGGGGGACACAGAGAGCAGTCCGAATCTGACCGAACCGGACCCGATGGGCTGCGGGTCACGAATCGAAACTCTCTCCAATCCTCCACCGATGTCCGTTATGTCCGGCGTGACGGCGACAACGGACCAGTTTGAAAGGCTTGTCGATGCCTGGATCAAGTAGGTAACGCCCGGCAGTCCTTTTGGCCGGACAAATTCAAAGATGCCCTGCGCGGGATCGTTCGGATCCTGAGTGGCTTTCAACGGAGCGAAGCCCGCATCCGGTGCAGCGGGATTCAACCCAAAGGCGTACTCGACGAAATTGGGAATTCTGTCGTTGTCCGCATCCGCTGACAGACCGATCACATTGGGATCAGTGACACCGGGAAACTTGGCGGCCATCCAACTGCCAAACGTGCTGACAGATCCCCCGATTACACGGGTTGCGACGATCTGGCCGTTGATGGTCACTGTGGTGTCTGAGGGAGAAAGTACTTTGAAGAAGAAGTCTGCAATGACGGGAATGGTCAAAGTTTGGACGTTGCCACTCGTGACCAACGACGCCTGGCTGGTCACGCGGTTCGTGGCGATGCCCTCCAAGGCAATGACCCCCTTCGTCGCCAAAAAACCCGCTACGGCATAATCAATCGCACCGGCGCTGCTTTTCAGAAACTGAAAGAGCAACGCGCTTGAAGGAAACGAGGTTCCGGTGAGGGGGAGTGGAGGGCTGGTGACATCGAATTGCGCATTGCGAACCGCAGCCACGGCACTACCCAAAAACCCGGCGGATGCCTTGCCTCCATAATTTGCCGGATCGCTGCCGGCAACTCCTCCCGCCTTGGGTTCCCAACTGGCGCTGTTCTGGGCGATGATCGCACTCGCCCCCGTAAACGCGATGGTCGTCCCGGTGACATCAGCATTGATGGTTCCTGCGTATTTGGTAGTCAGGCTTCCCGGGCTCTGTTCTTTAATGGGGTAGCCGATGATGGAACCACTAAGGCTGACGTTGCTCAATGCCGAGTCTATTGAGGCTCTTTCAAAACTCGGATTTGTTGAGAGATTTCAATTGATCATGTGAAGTGGCACGAGTCGCGCTGATTTTTGGACATGCTCGACCTGACGACGATCTTCCACAATTTGCAACGCCATCTTTTCCCCATGCTC
>SXMN01000208.1 GCA_005777315.1 Verrucomicrobiales bacterium | reverse complement strand
TGGCGGCTTTGCAGCGCTCCATCCCAAGGGGCGCTCCGATCGCGGTGTGCCCCGTGTGCTCACGCCCGAACAGGAGCGCCACATCCTGGAGCAGGTCAAGGCCTATCCCGGCATTCCCATCAAAGTGCTCTACCGGCAATGCGACAACCTCGCGACCATCCAGCGCTACGGCCAGTTCTTCACCCAGGTCCAGCGCGGCTGGCTTGGCTTTGGGCGCAAGAAGGTCAGCACCTTCCGCAAAGTCCCCAGCTACACCGCCGTTCGCAACCTGTTCCTCAAAATCGATCCTCACCAGCTGGCCCAATGCCTCAACCAATGGCTCCAGTCCAACCTCGGAACCCTTCCTCGCGCCCTGGCCATCGACGGCAAATGGATTCGAGATCGCGCGTTGAACCTGTGCCTGAGCGACCACGAGACCGGTGCTCCCGCAGCCATGGGGAGAAGACCAAGAACCAGGACGAACAAACCAAAGACGACTATAAACGCGAAGGCGAACAAACCCTCGCCCTGAGGCTCTACGCGACCACCCACCTCGAAAACGCGACCATCACCGGCGACGCTCTCAACAACAACAAACCGCAAGCCCAGGCGGTGCTCGACGCCGGCGGCGACTACTTCTTCCAGCTCAAAAACGAAAACCGCCACGCTTACAAGGCGGCGGTGCAAAAGGCCAAAACCACCCCCTTTTTACCCACACACAAGAACCTGACACCAGCCACGGGCGCTTGGACCAGCGCCACATAAAAGTCTATCCGTTCGAGCCACTGGAGGCCGGACTGCCCGGAGCACGCGCGCTGGTCGTGATAAGCCGCACCACCACCTTCGACCAAGACGAAGAGCCCACCATCGCCTTTTACACCACCAGTCATCCCCCGTCACCTGACTGTGCTCGCTACTTTGCAGAGTTGGCCCGCGGCCACTGGGGCGGCTGCGAAAGCCGCAATCACTGGGTGCGCGACGCCTGTATGCACGAAGACAAAACTCGCTCCCAAAACCACAACCTCAACTGCAACCTCTCGGCCCTGCGCGCCTCCTTGGTGGCGCTCAAGGCGGACCTACACCCCGAACCTTCCTGGCCCCAACTCCAAGAGCGTTGTCAGCACGATCCTCGCATCCCTTTCCAAGCGCTCCTCAAGCACCGGTCCAAATAAAAACACCGTGCCGCCGCTACGCGATCTTCAGACTCAAAGAACCATCCGCGAACCCTCAGCCTTGCGACCTCTCCAGCGCCGTCCTGCCCCCGGCAATCTCCCTCCACTACCGCAATTACTCGCTCATTCAATGACGCCAATTGGGGGGTGCCACAATCCGGCTCGCCGGTTATGAGGCTGGAGAGGAACCAAGCAAAACCATCGGCCCCATTCGCATAGGCTTGCGGCCTAATTTTGATCCTGATTAGAATCCTGACATGCGGACCGCCATTTATCCTGGTAGTTTTGACCCAATCACTAATGGGCATTTGGACGTGATCCAAAGGGCGGCACGATTGTTTGATCGAGTGATTGTGGCCATTGCTGCGAACGATTCCAAGACACCGCTATTTTCGAGAGTTGACCGGAAAAAATTGGTGACCGTGTCAGTAGAACATTTGTCAAACGTATCGGTGGATGTCTTCGGTGGCTTGCTGGTCAACTATGTGGATTCGAAAGATGGTGACGCCGTGGTCCGCGGTTTAAGGGCAGTTTCAGACTTTGAGTTCGAGTTCCAACTGGCATTAACCAATCGGAAGCTGAATGAAAGAGTGGAAACTATCTTCATGATGCCCAAGGATACTTTCACGTTTATCAGTTCTCGCATGGTCAAGGAAATCGCCAAACTCGGTGGGGACGTATCCTCCTTTGTACCTCGGCCGGTAGAGGAGGCACTCAAGCGGCGATTCAAGAAAACCCGGCGTTGATCAACAAACTTGATCCTATGCCCGTCACTGTTAATCTTCACCATCTGGAACGTAAGGATTTGCACTTGTGTGGCGACCTCGCCCCACAGGAACTCGATGCGGATGGCTTGGATGACCTCATCCGACTGAATTCCCCGTTGCATTACGACCTAATGGCGGAGCGGATGGATCAAAATCTGGTGGTGCAGGGGAACTTGGAGTTGTCGATCGATTGTGAATGCGTTAGATGCCTTAAACCTTTCAAGTCCTTGATCCAGCTGAACTCGTGGGCTGTTTGCCTACCCTTGGCAGGAGAGGATGGACTGGTCGTTGAGAATGATCTCGCGGACTTGACTCCATGGATACGCGAGGATATTTTGCTGGCATTTCCGCGGCATCCGCTGTGTGAAATGGAATGCAGCGGGATGCCGGCGGCACCGCAACAACAAGCCCGGCACGGCAGCGGTGTCTCTGGAAGGGACGATCCGTTCTCTCCGTGGGCTGGCCTGGACAAACTGAAGTTGTAAGGAAAGTAGATTATGGGCGTACCTAAACGCAAACCATCAAGAAGTCGTCAGCGCATGAGGCGCGCATATAACAGCGTGCTGAAATTGCCCCAACTGTCCACATGCCCGCAGTGCGCGGCGCCTTACGTACCGCATCGGCTCTGCCCTGCCTGCGGCTTTTACAAAGGACGCCAGGTAATTACTGTATCGGCCATTGGTTGAGCATCTTTGGGAGCGTGGATGGCAGTCAGCCCTCTGCGCTCTTTCCATTTATGCGAATCGCATTGGATGTGATGGGTGGCGACCATGGTTCAAAGGTCGTCATCGAAGGTGTCCAGCAAGCCATCACGCAAGGGATTCAAGTTTCTGAACTCATTCTGGTTGGGAACGAAGCCGAGATTGAGAATCATCTTGGGCAGCATGGTAATCGCGACAAGCGCCTGCGTACGGTCCACGCTTCTGAAGTCCTGACTATGCAGGACAAGCCGGTCGAAGGCTTAAGACGGAAGAAGGATTGTTCGATTCTCAAAGCGGTGGATTTGGTTAGAGACGGCCATGCAGACGCGGTTATTTCCACAGGAAACACTGGAGGGATTGTAGCCGCTTCTACGATTCGGTTACGTCTGTTGCCCGGTGTGGACAGACCTGGAATAGCCACTGTCATACCTGCGCCGGAAAACGAGTTCGTGCTGCTGGATTCTGGTGCGAACGTGGAATGCCGTCCGGTTCATCTGTTGCATTATGCTGTCATGGGAAGCGTTTACTCCCGGGAGATTCTTGGTTACAAGAATCCGAGGGTTGGAATACTCAGCAACGGCACTGAGGAAAACAAAGGCAATGAACTCACGCTCCACGCTTTGAAGCTGTGCAAGCAGATCGACATCAATTTTGTCGGCAATGTCGAAGGCCATGACCTCTGTCACAATCGGGTCGATGTCGTGATTTGCGACGGTTTTGTGGGAAATATCGTTCTGAAAACCATTGAGAGTTTCGCGCAAGGACTCATTGGGTGGCTCAAGCTGGAACTTCTAAGGAATCCCAAGCGGATGTTGGGCGCGTTTTTGGCCAAAAATGCGCTTCGAACCATAAAACGGCGCATGGACCCCGATGCGTACGGAGGTGCTCCCTTACTAGGTCTCAACGGAGTCGTTATGAAATGCCACGCTTCTGCCAGCCCAAGGGCAGTGATGAATGCCATTCGTGTTTGCAGAGAAGCCCTTCAAAACAATATCAACCTGAAGATTCGTGATGAAGTAGCCCGTGCGAACGAACGCATAGAGTCGCCCCGCGCAGCATGAGTTCCAAATCCTCCAAACCATTCCGCAACCCTCGGGCTGAGCATGATTACCGTGGACGTCCCTGTTCGATTGTCGGAATGGGGGCTTACGTTCCGGAGCGAGTGTTGACTAACGCGGATCTGGAAAAGCTTGTTGATACGACAGATGAATGGATCACAACAAGAACAGGAATCAAGGAGCGTCGTCTTGCTGCAGCCGGAGAATTCACCTCCGATATTGCCACAAGGGCAGCGGAACGGGCGTTGAAGAACGCAAACGTAACTCCGGATCAGATCGACATGATCATCGTCGCGACGATCACGCCGGACATGCTCTTTCCTTCAACGGCCTGTTTGGTGCAGCAGAAGATCGGCGCTCGACGCGCGGCGGCGTTTGATATCGAGGCCGCTTGCTCGGGGTTTATCTATGCGCTGGAGATCGGCCAGCAGTTCATCGCGACGCGCACTTACGACACGGTCCTGATCATCGGTGCCGAAAAGCTCTCATCCATCATCGATTGGACCGATCGGAACACGTGCGTGCTCTTCGGTGATGGTGCCGGGGCAGCCGTCCTTCAAAACCGCCCAAACAGCCACGGCCTCCTCACAGTCTGCATGGGGGCGGATGGGAGCAAGGCGGAATTGCTATCGATGCCAGGTGGAGGCAGTCGGTGTCCGGCGACGCCGCAATCTGTCGATGCACGGTTGCATTACCTCCGGATGGATGGGAAGGAAACCTTCAAGAGCGCTGTTAACGCGATGTTTCAAGCAGGGCAGGAGGCTCTCCGGCGCTGTGATGTGGATATTTCACGTATTAAGTGTGTCATTCCACATCAAGCCAACCGCCGTATCATAGATGCAGTCGGCGAGCGTCTTGGAGTCACGCCCGAGCAAGTCTTTGTAAATTTGGATAAATACGGCAATACCTCGGCAGCTTCCGTTGCAATTGCCCTGGACGAAGCAGTGACAAGTGGCCGGATTCAGCGAGGAGATTTGGTGCTCTTGGTGGTGTTCGGCGCCGGACTGACTTGGGGAGCCGCTGTCATCGAGTGGTAGGTTCATTGACGGCGAAGTCGAGAGTGCTAGATTGCACCACCTTTCTATGAGTACAAGCAAGATGGACAAGTCTGGCGTGTTCAATCCAGTGTGTCTCTCGTTTCGAGAGACGTATCTCATGGTTCCCTGTCAGTGGATACGGTTTCGGAAGAATGGCGTTGAATTCGCCTCGGAACAGCCTTTTGACCTTTGGACCGAGGTGGTTCTGGATCTCCATTCTCCAGATGATGGGAGGCGTGTTCACGGCGCTGGCGTGGTGGTGGAGTGCAAGAGACAGGGCAATGGGAAGCACTGGGTTTCTATCTTGCTGACGGGACTTTCAAATTCTGCAGCATCGCATCTGGAGCAACTCGCTGCGGGAACTCAACTGTTCTGATTGCTGCTAAAAATCTCGGAATCATGGAATTGTTTCATCGAATTCTTCAAACCGCCATTGCTGGTGGCGCGTCGGATGTTCATGTCAAAGTCGGCGCACCTGTAGTCTTTCGAATCAATCGTCAATTGGTGGCGATCGAAGCGCCGACCCCGACCTTGGAATGGATGGACAGGGTGGTGAGTTCGATCACACCGAAACATCTCAAGCGTCGATTGGAAGAAGAACGCGAGATCGATTTTTCCTATTACGTTCCAAGCGTGGGACGTTTTCGGACCAATCTTTTTCAGCAACGCGGCCAGTTCTGTCTGTCGATGCGTTACGTCAAAACCCAGGTGCCTAGCTTTGAACAGCTCGGCCTATTGCCAATCCTGAAGAGCATCGCTCAGACCACTCGCGGAATCGTACTGGTTGCAGGCTCCACCGGTTGCGGAAAGTCAACAACTCTCGCGGCGATGTTGGAATACATCAACGCGAACTTCAAAAAGCACATCATCACACTGGAAGATCCGATCGAGTATGTATTCGAAGATAACCAATCCGTTATTGAACAACGGGAAATTGGACTTGACTCACTCTCGTTCGAAGCCGGCCTGAAGCATATCCTGCGGCAGGATCCGGATGTGATCATGATTGGAGAAATGCGCGACGCCATCAGTTTCTCCGCCGCCATGAGCGCCGCCGACACGGGACACCTTGTCCTCTCTACGCTCCACTCGACGAATGCGTCCCAGTCGGTGACCCGGATACTGGATTTTTTCAAGGCAGACGAACGCGAGCAGGTCCGTCGCCAGCTTTCAGGCACCCTCCAATCGGTTATCTGCCAGCGCATGGTAAACACTGTGAACGGTGGAGTCACTCCAGCTCTCGAGATCATGGTCAATACTCTGACCGTTAAGAAGCTGATAGAAGAAAATCGATTGGATAAACTTCAGGGCGCAATCGAGACCGGTGTCGAAGATGGAATGCAGAATTTCAACCAGGCGCTGCTACAATTGGTCAAGGATCGCAAAGTGAGCGAGAAGGAAGCACTGGCCAAAGCATCGAACCCACAGGCATTGATGATGAATTTTCAAGGTATATTCCTTGACGAAGGACGCCGGATTTTGGGCGGATAGATCTCCGCATCGCCCTATCGCAAGATAAACCCGATGCAGACTGAAGAATTACTTTTTATCGCGCCCACGGAATGCCTGCATAGATGAATTGACACGCGCAGGGTGTGCGCAATTTGTCACAAAGGTGGAAAAATTGGGTTATCCCTTACCAAAGATTCTCGTCGTCATCGAGGCTCATTAACTGTATAAGTCCCACCAAGACTTCAAACCATTAACCAAAGGGAAATCATGTCTGTACTATCCAAGCGTCATGTCTTAGGCATCGGAACATTGCTGATCGTGTTGACTGTGGCCCTCACGGTCGGGCAGGCCCAGGTCAAGAAGGGCAAAAGTCGGCCTTTGCGTACCGGCCAGTTGATGAAGGGTCTGGTAAAGCCCAACTGCGATGGACTCAAGAAGGGCCTCGAAGCAGCCCCTGCGAGCGAAGAAGCATGGGAATCTCTCGGTCTGCACGCTGCTTTGATCAATGAAGCCAGCTTCGTACTGATGGACGACGGCAGGTGTCCCGACGGAGTCTGGGCCGATGCTGCCACCAAGGCTTTGCGTCAAGGCAGCGCTGATCTGCTGAAAGCGGTTGAAATGAAGGATTATGCCGCGGCAAAGTCTTCATTTGGGAACCTTACCAAGGCTTGCAGCGCCTGCCACGAGAAGCACAAGGAAAAGAAATAGGATATCCGAGTTCACCAAAGTCGCGCACAGTTCGTTCTGGGCGCGGCTTCTTTATGTACGTCGGCCGTTGTTCTGCCTCTTCTGCATTGCGAGCTGCAAACAAAAATATTTACCCTCCCCAACGATGAACAAGAACCTGGTCGGCCAATTTCCAAATCTCCGACTTCGCCGCCTGCGGCAGACGCCCGCGATGCGGAGCCTCGTCAGGGAAACCCGCCTGAACGCGGATCAACTGGTGCTTCCGTTGTTCGCGCGGTCCGGAAAGAGGCTGCGTCGGCCTGTGATGTCGATGCCCGGCGTTTTTCAGCTCTCACTTGACGAATTGATCAAGGAAGCGAGTTCCGCCGCAACCGCTGGCGTCAAAGCGGTGCTGGTCTTCGGAATCCCGGATTTCAAGGACGAAAAAGCGTCAGGTGCCTACGCCCACAACGGAATTGTTCAGCAGGCGGTAAGATCTCTGAAGCGCGAGTTTCCAGCGCTCATGGTGATCACGGATGTTTGCTTGTGCGAATACATGAGCCACGGTCATTGCGGCATCGTTCGCAAAAACTCTCAAGGCGTGTCGATCCTCAATGATCCTACTCTGAAGTTGCTCGCCCGGTCTGCAGTGAGCCACGCGGAGGCAGGCGCTGACATGGTTGCCCCAAGCGACATGATGGACGGTCGCGTTCGAGAAATCCGGAACGCGCTCGACAAGGAAGGCTTTCAAGGTGTTCCAATCATGTCGTACGCCGCAAAGTTCGCTTCAGGATTTTACGGGCCGTTCAGGGATGTCGCTGAGTCAGCTCCGAAGTTCGGGGACCGTCGCAGCTATCAGATGGACGTCGGCAACGGCCTCGAAGCGCTGCGTGAAGTCGCTTTGGACATAGCCGAGGGAGCCGACATTGTGATGGTCAAGCCTGCTCTCGCTTACTTGGATCTAATTTACCGCATCAAGACAGAGTTCGGCTATCCAACGGCTGCCTACGCAGTAAGCGGGGAGTATTCGATGATCAAGGCGGCCGGGCTAAATGGGTGGATTGACGAACGGGCCGTCATGCTGGAAAGCCACATGGCGATGAAACGTGCAGGCGCCGACATTATCATCACGTATGCCGCCCGTGAAATCGCGGAGTGGCTCAAGGAGACTTGAACTGGCTGAAGGCGAGGATCAGAGCGACGACAATTGCCGCGAACAGGATCACCCCGATGGTGATGAAGATGATCGCAGTCTTGTTGCTCTTCTTGGCGAAGGGTGAATTCTTTGCAAAAACCGGCGCCGCCCCCGAAGTATCCCCGAGCTTCACGCCTCCGTGTGGAAGTGACCGACCGGAAATGGTCGTTTGTGAGGCGGGTTGGGATGCGGAGGATCCAGAACCTGAAGGTGTCTGACCATCTTCGAATCGCAACTCCACCTTGCCCAATCGCAGAACCTGTCCTGGTTTGAGGGCTTTTTCAGTAATCTGCTCTCCGTTGATGAAAGTGCCGTTTGTTGAACCAAGATCCTTGACTACCACTTCGGTCCCTTTGAGCAGGATTTCGCAATGGTGGCTGGAAATGGACTGTTCGGGGATTTGGAAGGCGTTGTCGTCGAGACGACCAACGGTCGTCCTCTCGTCTTTTAGATCGAGAGTACGCCCATTTTGACCTTCGCCTAACACGACAAGCTTCGCCATAGGATGGTTGATGCCGGAGTATCTATAGGGACAATTCTCAAGTCAAACGGTTTCGTGGCAATCGTCGGTTCGACTATTGCCCAACCCGGAGAGTCGGCTTGAAAGCCCTTGTCGCGAAATCAACTGCTTTCTACCAGTTGCCGAAACTCAGCGAAGAGAGAGGTCGAATCATGCGGCCCGGGCGACGCTTCCGGGTGGTACTGGACACAGAAGATCGGTTTTCGTTTGTGCCGAATTCCTTCAACAGTCTGGTCGTTGAGGTTGACCCTATTCACCGTCACCTCCGACGGAAGCGATTCGGCATCCACAGCAAAACCGTGGTTCTGTGAGGTGATCTCAACGCGGCCGGAATCGAGATCCTTGACCGGCTGATTCCCCCCTCGATGGCCAAACTTCAATTTGAAAGTACGCCCTCCAAATGCCTGCCCCAGGATTTGGTGGCCTAGACAAATACCAAAGATTGGAACACCGGCATCGACCAATTCCCTTGCAGTGTTTACCGCATAACTCAACGCCGAGGGATCGCCCGGCCCGTTGGATAGAAAGATTCCAGCAGGCTTGAACTTCAAGGCTTCTGACGCCGGTGTGGTAGCGGGCACCACCTGGACCGCAAATCCGTGCTGCCGCAGGCGCCGAAGGATGTTGTATTTCATTCCGAAGTCATAGGCAACGATCGGAATATCAGCCGCTCGGAGAGAACCTCGGATGTTCCGAAAATCACTTCCACCACTTCTTTGAGTCAACTGAAAACTACCGCTCTGCTCATCCTTCTCGTCCCACCGGAATGCCTCCTTGTGTGTGACCTCGCGGACGTAATCCACCCCTGCGAGCCCCGGCCAATTCCTGGCGGAAGCAAGCGCTTCGGCCTCCGAGACTCCAGCGGTGGAGATAAAACCATTCATCGCACCCCGTACCCGAAGCTTCTTGGTCAAAGCGCGCGTGTCGATTCCCTGTATGCCCGGCACGCCATGCTGGGTGAGATAGTCCGACAAAGAGTGATCTGCCCGCCAGTTGCTCACCACTGGCGATAGCTCACGAATCACGAATCCGGAAACGTGCGCCCGGTAAGATTCTATGTCCTGGAGATTGACACCATAATTGCCAATCAGCGGATAAGTCATCGTGACGATCTGCCCCTTATAGGAAGGATCTGTCAGGATTTCCTGGTAGCCGGTCATCGAAGTGTTGAAGCAAACTTCACCACAAAAGGAAGCACATGCACCAAAACCCTGACCATGAAATACGCTGCCGTCTTCGAGGGCTAGTATGGCTTTTGTCAGTTTCAAAATGCGGCGCGATGCTACGAATTGTCGCTGCGTGGTCAAGTGTCATCAGGCGGGTGCCGGAATCAAACTGTTGGGATCCAACCAGCCGACGCCTTCAAGCTGCGCCGTGCCACCGCTAGTCCAACGAGCACTGACTCTAAAACCTCTGACATGCTTGCTATCTCGCCACCGCCGTGTGGTCAGCGCTGTGATGAAGCTCGTAAGCGTCGTCTCCTAGAATTCTTCTAAGCGCGTTTTCTCGTTCGAGGGCCATTCGTTCGACCGCCGCAGTCCGTTGGTCCGTGGTCAAACGCGCATCACTGCGAAGTCTGAGTCGCTCTTGATCGGCGGCGTGGTTCAATTCATACAAGCGGAGAACGATCTCTGGTTGGGCACCGACTTCTTCGGCGACGGCCTGCGCCTGGCGAAAGAGCGGATCCTGGCTGATTCGATACAACCGGTATCGATCTTCACCAACGGCTTCCTTTATGGCGTCGTCGCGCTTGCGGTCCAATTCCTGTCGGGCCTGGGCGCTGCGCGCGTCAGCACCAGCGTAGTGTTGTCTTACCTCCTCATCAAGGGCGTCACGTGCTCGAAAAATCTTCCTGAAATCTTCCGGCCCCAGCCCCAGCCCGAAGGTTTCATTTCGAAGACTCCTGGCGAGGTCCGAGTAACGGAGCCGATACTCTTCGAGCGGCTCTGGTTTGAGAATCTTCGTCAACTCCTGGAGAGTTTCCCGCTGGAGACGATCCAATTCGGCCGGTTCAGGCTCCTTCCCTTCCGCGGAACGCCGGGCCAGGTAGGCTGCGCGCGCTTCAGTAGCGCGGGCTTCAGCCTGCCGGATGGCTTCCTTGGTCTCGGACGGAAGTTTGCCGAGGATTGGACCGTCGAGATAGGCATTAAAGTCGGCCAATTGCGAGGCTTTGGATGTGTCCCAGTTCGGACCGAGCAATTCCGTCAGCATCGAGCGGCGCTCTCCCTCAAGGGCATCCAATTGTTCCGCCTCGGCCTCTGCAATCGCAGGATCCGGGACAATGCGCCACCATTGCTGTTCCGGAGTAATGATCTCCTCGCCTCGCCGGCGTTCGAACATGGCGTTGACTTCAGCCACAATGATGTCCCGCACCGTCTCTTCCGGGCATCCAATGCGGCGAAGGTTTGCAATATAATCCTTGAAATCGCCGGACTCGATTTCGTCCCAGGTGAAGCTCGTTCTTCGGACAACGGTATTGGTTCTATAGACAGGCGTGAGGCTTCCACCATCTATGAAACTCGAACTTGGTTGCGAGGTAGTTGGTGCAAGGTTTGACGACCGGATGAGGAGAAGCACCAACAAAATGTTCATGCCAATCGAGACTGGCAGTAGAACTCGCCGATGCATGGGGGGATACTTCCCGAGTGGGATGCGGCCTGCAATTCAATTTCTCGGCTGGTGAGGAGGCACTCGCCATCACTCGTTGGAGTTCACGAATGATGATGCCACGTTCGCCCAGGGGAACCCAATGAACACCCGGCCGTTCACCCCTTGATGACTCCGCCTTCAACAGGCTGTTGGCGAAAATTGTGGTAGGCAAGAAAAGCAAGCATGAGGGCTGTGAATAGCTGGTGAGCAGCCAGACTCCACACGCAAACAATGACTGCCAGCACTCCGCCGATCATGCTTGTGAGGAGTTGCCTTCTCGGACCGAGGATCTCCCGCAAAATCTGTCCGCCATCGAGGGGTTGAATCGGAAGCAAATTGAAAATGGTCCAGACGAGATTGATATGGAGCCCCCATCTGACACCCATGCGCAGCAACGGGTGAGAAACCGCGCCCGAGATGGCGATGGCGTAGAACATCGCCCAGAGAGCCAGTCCAGCCAGGGGTCCGGCAGCGCTGACCCAGATGCTCTGCATCCGGGAGAAGTCGGCGCCGGGAAGGAAAGTAAGCCCTCCAAACGCATGGAGCTTTATCGCCGGATGAGTGCCGTATCGACGGCTGGCAAGGGCATGTCCCAGTTCATGTACAATGATTGAGATGAACATTACCACACAAACCACCGCGACCCTTGACCAGTCAGCAGGCGAGCTGGCGTTGGTGCCTCCTCCCATCAGCACCGCTGAAATCCAGAACCACCAGTCCACCAGCACCGGGATGCCGAACAGGCGAAATCGTAACATCCAGCATTGCTAAACGAACGTGCCCCATCAGTGACAGATAAAAGTATCCACGTTGTCTCCGTTGCCATCGCTGCCGCCCATTTGGTAGAAACAGCTCGTGACTCACAGCTCTCCGGATCTGCTGCTCCTCATTCCCGCCTACAATGAGGAGGATCGCATTGAACCGGTGCTGCGCGATTATGCGCAGCACCTCCGGAAAGCTTTCAGTGGAACCTTCCAAATCGTGGTGGTCTTGAATGGTTGCGTCGATGACACGCTCGGCGTCGTCAACAGGGTGGCATCCAACAACCCCGAGGTCCGGGCGATCGTTTTTTCAGCGCCCATCGGAAAAGGAGGAGCACTGATCGAGGGCCTGAAACTTGCCCCCACCACGGATTTCATTGGATATGTCGATGCCGATGGAGCCACGGCTCCGGCTGCCTTCCTCGACCTGGTGCGTCATTGCCGCGAAGTGGATTGCGCCATTGGTTCGCGGTGGCTTCCAGGGTCAGTGCTGCACCAGAGTCAGTCCACGGAACGCCGCGTCTTCAGCCGCATCTTTCACGCGCTGGTTCAAGTGCTCTTCCACATGAACATTGCAGACACTCAATGCGGCGCAAAAGTCATGCGCCGCCAGGCCGTTGAAGCGATCCATTCTTCCCTTCGCATTGCCGACGTGGCTTTCGACATCAACCTCCTTTACGCACTCAAGCGAAACGGATTTAACATCCGTGAGGTGCCCACCGTATGGACGGACAAGCAAGGCTCGAAGATCAAACTCAACAAAGGTGCGCTCGGCATTCTGCTTTCCGTCATCCGACTCCGGCTGGTGTACTCGCCGCTTTACAATCTCCTCCGTCCACTGCGCCCGGTCGAGGCATGGATCTATCGGAAGCTCCGTGCTCCCCAGCCGCTGGCGGGGCCTCGACCCACGGTGAAGAGCTGATTCAGAAGGTTGTTGCAAAGATTTGCTGTTCGAGAGTTTTGTGGCTCAGGCCACCGATTTCCGGGTGATTGGTTCAGGAGCGCGAACAGCCTCATCCATGGTGCGCAAACCAAATCGCTCGCAGACTTCGTGTCGCAGTCAGTGGTTCCCCGCACCGGTATTGACCAACGTCTTCACTTTCACAAGGCGCGCCGGTCGCTTGCGCTGTCTCTTGCGCTTGCCGCTGGCGAGCGGTTCGAGGTGGCCTCAGTTTTGGAGTTTCATCGGAATCGTCTCCCAGCTCATGCCCCGAGGTTCGGAGGCGGAAGCTGTTTATCGGGAACACTCCGACCTCTACCCCAAGAACACTGTTCGCACGAACTCACGGCTGCGCTGATGGTTCTCCACCACGTTTCGGGTGATTGTCGTGCCGTGCTCCAGCGCGAGTTCCACCGTGTAGAATGGGGGGATGCCATGCTGGCGGGCAAACCTGGCAATTCCAGCATAGTCGATTTCTCCTTTGTCCAGATCTTCCCACCAGATGCCATCGCGGCTCTGGCGGAGGTGCCAGGACACAACGCGGTTTCCGTAAATAGGCAGCACCGCTTCCGGCTTCAATCCTCCGCGAAACACCCAATGCACGTCGTAACAAAAGCCGACCACGGAAGGTTCGCTGTTTTCAAAATTAAAATGAAACTCACGAGCCCGGTTCCTCATCTCCGGAGTATGATGATGGATGCCCAGTTTCATCCCAAGTGAATTGAGTCCATCCCCGAGTTGCTTGAGAGCGCGAACCTGTGTGGACAATTCCACGTCCGTCTTCTCACGACCGATCGGGTCAGGATTGCAATTGATGATGGAGAAGCCCTGCGTCTTGCAGATTTTGGCAGCGGCAAGAATTTGAGCCACGGTGTCGGAAGCCTTGCCTTCCTCATGAAGCCGCCCGCCCGTATAAAGGCTTACAGGGCGCAAGCCCTTCGCCCGGCAACGTGCGGCGAACCGCTCGTTGTTCTCAGGACGGACGGAGTCCAGCGACGATTCGGCATAGTCGTACCCGCAATCTCGAACGGCGGATAGAATTTCATCCAGATGTTCCGCCATGTTTTTTTCGGCGCGCTCATAGTATTGGCCCCAACCGTAAAGTTGAGTTCCGATCAGTGTCGCGTGTGCGGCAGGGGCGTTCGTAACACAACCAGCGGCAAGACCGGCGGCCGCCAACGCCAGTGCGCTGGACGATTTCCCGATGAACTGACGGCGGTTGAACCGGATGGAGGCGTTCTCAGGAATCATATTGGATGCGAGCATGGCAGCTTGTTCGTGATAACATTGTTGAGTGGAATAAAACCCCACGAAACCACTTTGAGTGGCTCGGAGTTTCGTGGTGCTAAAACTTAAACTCCTCATTCATCGTTCCGCACTGAGGACAGCGTGAACGTTCCACATCTGGATCGTCCGTGTAAACGAAGGCGCACTTTTCGCATCGGAAGATGTGATCCTCGGTCGGTTCCGGTTCAAATCGTTTGCGCCGTTGCTCGTACCAGAGCCCGATCAGGGAGAGTGCACCCAATGTTCCGGCGACATAAGCGAAAATGAGACTCGACTCATTCATCTGACTTCAGCCTCGAGACTCGTTATCAGTCGTTGCTAAATCCCGGGAATCAAATGCCCCCTCTGGCTGAGAAGACTTTTTGCAGCTTCGCGGCAATCTGGCAGTTTGGCGCAACATGGAGAAGTCAGGAATTCGATCAAGGTGTTGAGTTCCCGTGGTTCGTTGCCATGGGTGTCAGTGGGAACCATTGGAGCACCAGTTGACCGAATACGAGCGGTTCCGTGGCATTCTTGCGAACGTCGTCCTGCCCAGGGCGAATCAATCTCACGCGCCTGGCGAACTCGATGGCGCTTTGATCCGCCGTTGTCGAGCCGCTGGAGAGCATCATGGATGCTGAAATGGGAGTGCCTTTTGGATCCACCAGAAGCCGGATTACGGTGTTGGTGAGAAGCGCGGAGGACGCATTGGTGGGAGGCGGCCCACCGGCCAGTTGCCATCCCGAAAGCCCACCTTCGACGAGGACCATCGCACGAGCTGGGAACCCGGCCTGTTTCTCTTCGAAAGTTGCGAAAGGTGGCGGAAGCTTCGAGGAGAGAGTCCCGGTGAATTGCATGTTTCCTGCAACATGGGTTGCGAAATCGTCCCCAAGGAACCGCTGTTCAGCCGCCAGCCAGAGGTATGGTTCTGTGCGATTCGTGATTTGGTAACCAATGGAGGGTTGCGCAAGCCAGAGGAAGTCCGAGAAACCACGCCCTCGGGGATCCACAAACACAGTAGGATCATTGAGCGCGATCAATTCGCCAAATCGCGAGCCCTCCATTTCATTTCCGCCAAAGTGGACTCCGCGCGGCCTGGGTGACGGTTCTGTCCATTGATGTCCCCGGCGGGCGAAAACAAAAAGCCCTCCCACCTGGAGCCCGGCAATCAGCATGACCACCATGCCCCAACGCCATCGGGACCAGGTCACGATCTCGTTGACTTCAATGTTCATGGCTCGGTTCTATGCGGTGCCGCAACACGCTGCGAAGGAGGAGCTGCCTGTCGCACGGAGAAGAGCGCATCCTTGAATCCAAGACTTCTGGCCAGCCCGATCAAGCGCACGGCTGGATCGAGCGAGCCCTTTCGATCCGCCTGAATTACCAGCGTGATCGGTTCCTTCGTTTGCCGCAGCGTTTCCTTGAGCCGGATGATAAGAGCATTTTCATCCTGCACATTTTGGTTCTCGTAGTAGAGCTGTCCGCTCGCGTCCAGCGCGACCACCGCCACCCGGTTCGCCACGCTTCCCAAATTGGATGATACCGCAGGCAAATCAAGGTCCAGGCGCACGCCCGCGGTAAAGGCCACGCGGAAGCACAGAAGAAGCAGAATCACCAGCAGGAACAAAACTCCAGCGAACGGCGCGGCATCAAACTGCCCGCGAAACACCCTGACATTGCGCGGATATTTCATGGAGCCTTCCCCACAGAGAGGCTGCTCACGATATTGAGAATCTCGTTCGACGCCTTTTCCATATCCAGGACGATGGCATTCACTCGACTCACGAGATAATTGTAGCCGGCATACGTCGGAATCGCCACCGCCAGACCAAACGCAGTGCAGATGAGGGCCTGCCAGACACCAACCGCAAGGTCCGCCGTTGGCGCGTTGAAGCCCTGAGTCTGCATGATTTGAAAAAGCTTCATGAATCCGAGCACCGTCCCGAGAAGCCCCATCAACGGAGTGATCTGCGCGATGGTTGCCAGCAGGTTTAGCTTACGCTCGAGCCGTGGCACTTCCACCAGGCCCGCCTCCTCCAGGGCTTCCCGCACTTCATCCCGTCCTTTCTCGTGGTGCATGATTGCCGTCTTGACCAGTCTCGCCACCGGGCCCGGGGTGGCGTCACAGATCGAAATGGCTTCCACCAGATTTTCCCGCTTGAGCACATTGCGAACGCCGGTCAGAAACTCTGTCGAGTTGATCTGGGCTCGGTGATAGTGCAGCAGTCGCTCCACAAATACCGCGACCGCCACGGCACCGGTGAGGAGCAACAGCCACATCATCGGTCCACCATTGGCAAGTAATGTCGGAAGCATGGACCGGTTCTACAGGAGCACAACGGACTGATTCAAAGGAAATGTTGACCGAATGAGCACCGTAAAAAATCCCTTGCAAGCCTCCAGCCCTCCCCAAACAGTTCCCGCATGGAAACGCCTGACCAATTGTGCGAGATGTTCCGCATGCAACGGCTCCTCAACCAGCGCATCGGTGTCAACACCGACGCGATGACCGAAGAGGAGAAGACCAAGTGGATTCTCAATTACTGCCGCGCCATGACACAGGAGATCGCTGAACTGACCGACAGCGTTCCGTGGAAATGGTGGGCCAAGTATCAGAAGTTCGACGAGCAGAACGCCCGCGTCGAAGTCGTGGACTTGTTTCACTTCCTGATCAGTGCCGCCCAGATCCTCGGGATGAGCGCGGACGATGTTTTCAACGCCTACCTCAAGAAGAACGAAGTGAACTTCAAGCGCCAGGACAGCGGCTACGCCGTGAAAGACGAGGCCGATTCAAAGCACATCTAGGCGCGCCAACTCCTCCAGCTTCTTCGGTAAATGGGCGCCAGGAATCCAAGCACGACCGCCAAGCGCCCTTACCATGTGCTCATTTCCGAAATCCGACTCAAGCGCCGCGCGCTCGAACTGGCGCGAATATTGGAACGTGATTTTGCCGGCCGCGACCTCGTTGTGGTCTCCCTTCTTACCGGCACCGTGATGTTCATCGCCGATTTGATCCGGAATTTGAGTCTTCCGCTGCGGCTCGATTTCATCGGCGTGTCCAGCTACCGCGACGGCGCTGTCTCGCGTGAGCTCGTGTTCACCAAGGAACTCCGGATCGACGTCCGTGGCCGGCACGTGCTCCTCGTGGATGACATTCTCGACACAGGGCGAACACTCAGGGCAGTGCTCGCGAAACTGCGTCAGCTCAAGCCGCGCACAATCAAGACTTGCGTCCTGCTCGACAAACCTGCCGGGCGCACGGCGCCCATGAAAGCGGACTACGTTGGCTTTGAGATTCCCGACCTGTTCGTCGTCGGCTACGGACTCGATTTCGCAGAGAGGTTCCGTAATCTCCCCTACGTGGCGGTGCTGAAGCCGGAGGTTTATCGCACTGCAAATGCGGCAAAACTGAAATCTCGGCGCCGCCGCGGCTCGTGATCACAATGCAGATCAAGGTGACATTCTACTCTTACTTTAAGGATCTTACTGGCTGCGGAGAGACCATCCAGGACGTGTCAGACGGCACGACGCTGGCCGCCCTTTACACCCAGCTCATCGCCAGATTCAGCAAACTCGCCGCCATGGAAAAATCCACACTCATCGCGGTGGGCGTAGAGTATCAACCGCGAACTTACATCCTGAAGGAAGGAGATCAGGTGGCGCTGTTCCCGCCTGTGCAAGGAGGCTGACCCTCCAGACGTCGCTTGGTAAATTCTCGCGAGAAGACCCTGACCATCTTGAAACGCGAACTCAGCATCACCACTGACGCCATCAACGAACCAGTGTTGCTAGCCCGACGGTCCATGTCCGATGGAATGGGTGCAGCCATTTGCTTCCTGGGAGTCGTACGAGGAGAAGAAGGTGCCGACTCCATTACGGCAATCGATTATGAAACGTTCCAGCAAATGGCGGAACACCAGTTCAAACTCATCTTCGACGAGATTGAAAAGCGCTGGCCCATTGAATCCCTTCGCCTCGTCCATCGCATTGGCATGGTCAGAGTAGGTGAACCCTCGCTCTGGGTGGAGGTCATCTCACCTCACCGCGGCGAAGCCTTCGCCGCCTGCCAGTTCCTCATCGACGAGATGAAGCGAGCAGTGCCGATCTGGAAGAAGCCGATCTCCAGGCGCAGTCAGAGTGCCGGTTGAAGCAGCAGAAGGCCACGTTCTGGAAATGATGTCAGGAAACATGCCAAAATGAAAAAGGCACAGGGGGTGGCAGGGCAGGAAATTCCTTTCCAGAATCAGGATCACCTCGGGATTCCGGCGTTCACAGCGTATCAGGACAGCCAGCCCTGCCTGCTTGTCGATGCAGACACGTTCAACCCGCCAGGACCCCTTTCAACCTGTCAAGAAATGCGAGTTCGTTTTGTTTCGCATCGATGCGGGAGCGCTCAGCCGGACGTTGATCGCGCCCTCCACCGTGCAGTTCCTGGACACGTTCATTGAAGAACGGCTTTGGATCGGCAGCCACGTCAATTCCGTGACGAAGCACCTGTTGCCAGCGGGGAATCCGGGTGAGCAGATCAGCGGCGTCCGAAGGCTGATACGTTTCCGCGAGCCTCAGCAATGCCGACACATCCTCCATGCGATACGAGTCAGAGCCGACTGTTTGCGTGAGATAGCGGAGGAGAATCTGGTGACGTCCATCGATGTTCCAGATGGCACGACGTGCGACGGCCTTGAGCAATGGCCGGTCGGCAACGGGTGCGAGATCGTTGATCAATTGAAAAAGAGCATCAGGAACAGCGCCGTCGAGGCGCAGGCGATGAACGTAACGTTCGATTGACACTTCTCGCAATGACACGGAGTGGGCCGAGCCGTCGGCGGTCACGAGTTGGGCGCGCGTCGGGCGGGTGAAAAGCTGTCGCACCAGAGCGGGCCATTCCTGCCGTGGAATTGAATCTCTGCCAAGCAGTCTGGCGAAGATTGCCTGATCATTCAATCCGGGAGTGAAGACGGGCGAAAGGATCAGATCGAGTTCGTAGTCTTCCAGCTTCAGGAGGTCGGCAGTAAGGAACCGGCCAATGGCGTCACGACCGATATCGTAAGTGCTTGCCAGATGACCGGCCACTTGCGCGGGCAATTCACGCGGACGTTCCAGTTCTTGGACGAGGGTATCGAGAAGGGATGACACGCGCCGAGTATTCACTGGCAATCGAGGCGGGCCAAGGAGGAACTCCCGCTTCCGATGGCCCGCTTTTCATGAAAGTGCGCGCCGATGCGCCTGATCAAGCCTTGCCCGCCAGAACAGTCTCTAGCAATTCGTTCATCCGCTTGACCATGCTGCGCGGGTCTTCCATGAGGCCGGCTGCGACTCGCGCGTTGTCGAGAACCTGTTCCGCCACTTTTGCCGCGAGAGAGGGATCGGCCGTGCGCGTCCTTTCCAGGCGGACGATCAACATGTGCCGTGGGTTGATCTCCAGATCCTGTTTCACTGGCAGGGCGTCCTTGCCCATGGACTTCATGATGCGCCTCATGCTTGCTGTCATTGATTTTTCGGGATCAACCACCACGGCCGGACTTTCGACGAGGCGTTCGGACACCCGGACCTCGTTCACCCGGTCGCCAAGAGAACTACGAAGCCACTGGGCCAGTTCGCGCGCCTGATCCTCGGAAAGCTGCTCGGCCGGGGTGGCGCTTTGTTCGGCTTTCACGTCCGCTTTCTCCCCGGCCAGGATCGTTTTGCCTTCGAACTCGCGCAGGTGATCCATCACAAATTCATCCCAGGGGTCGGTGAGGAAGAGCACTTCGAATTTCCGGGAGCGGAATGTCTCGTAGTAGGGGCTGCTTTCGGCGGCTTCACGTGAGGGCGCGAGAATGTAGTAAATCTCCTTCTGCTCCGAGGGCATCCGCTTCACGTACTCCGCCAGAGTGGTGTGCTTGCCTTTCTCCTGGGCGGAGGATTCGTATCGGAGGAGTTTGCCCAATGCATCCTTGTGGGTGTAATCCGTGATGACGCCTTCTTTGAGAAATCGTCCGAACTGTTCGAAGAATTTCTCGAAGCCTTCGGCATCCTTCTCGGCCTGCTCTTCGAGATGCTTGATGAACCGGCTGGTCAGCACCTTGTTGAGCTTCTGCATCAACGCGCTGTCCTGCATCGTCTCACGCGAGATGTTCAAGGGGAGATCTTCACTGTCCACGACACCCTTGAGGAAGCGCAGCCATTCGGGGAAGAGGCCCTTTGCCTTCGCTTCGATGAGAACTTTGCGGCAATAGAGGTTCACCTCGGATTCGGTCCTCGCCATTCCCATTGTCTCGAAGTTGCGGGAAGGCACGAAGAGCAATGCCTGGATCGCGAGCGGCGCGTCTGCGTTGAAGTGCAGCCGGTACATCGGATTCTCCGGATCATGGCCGATGTAATGGTAGAACTCGTTGTACTCCTCGTCCTTGATCTCGCTCTTGCTGCGCGTCCAGATGGCGCGCACCGTGTTCAGAGCTTTGGTATTCAACTCGATGGAGAAGGGGACGAAATTCGAGTAACGCTTGATGATGGCTTCGACGCGGTAGTCGCGCGCGAACTCTTTATCATCGTCCTTGAGTGAAACCACGATCTTCGTCCCGCGAGGCAGATCCGTCGACGGTTCGATTTCGTATGTGCCGCTTCCGTCGGAACTCCATTTCCAACCTGGTTGATCCGCCTGACTGGATCGCGAAAAGACGGTCACTGTCTTCGCCACCATGAATGCC
>SXMN01000020.1 GCA_005777315.1 Verrucomicrobiales bacterium | reverse complement strand
CCGCCACGAGGACTCTGGCTTTTCATGATCTTGAACGCTTCCTGCGTGCAAAGAAACGCGCCAGTCAGACATGTGTCCACCACGCCTCTCCACTGCTCGAACGTCAGATCCTCCAAAAGCACGGGCGGAGCGCTGATGCCTGCATTGTTGAACAGAATATCCAACCGGCCAAAGACTTCAGCCGCCTTTGCGAACAAGCTCCGCACGCTGGTTGGATCGGTGACATCCGCCGTGAGCACCAGCGCGCGAGTTCTGTGCCGCCCGGCTTCCTCTTTGACCTTCTCAAGCAAGTCACCCCGACGCCCTGCGAGAACGACCGCGTAGCCTTCCTTCAATAGTGCAAGGGCAGTCTGTCTGCCAATTCCAGATCCAGCTCCAGTAACCAAGGCAACTTTAGCACTCGCGTTCATGCGTTGAGATTATCGGAAGATTTGAGGTTGTCCCATCCAAGATTTTCAGTTGGCCCCAGTCTTAGGTTCGATCATGCCATGCTCACCATGGTGGAGCCGCACCAGAATCCGACGGTGAGCGCTGGGAAATGGTAACTTTTCCATCTCGACCAGTCGCAGCCATTTTGCGCCACCCGGCATCGAACAACGTCTCGGCAGTTCTCCACGGAATACCTCGATGGTGATTCGGTAACGAGTGATCGTATGCTTGATCGTGCAAAAGGATTCCAAGTGCCGCACCGATTGTCCCAGACATTCCTTCGACAACCCGGACAGCAAATCGAGTTTCGACGAACGAGTGTTTGTCGATCCCCCCTCTCTCTCGGTCAAAGGATTCGTCACTTCGATGTTCGGGAACTCCCAAAGCTGTGCGTTGTGAACACCGTCGGGCCTCTGTCTCACAAGGAAATGTCCATCACATTCGATGACGAACGCCGCGAAGCGCTGCAGAGTCACGGATGGTCGCGGGCCGAGATTGGGCAACTCATGCTGCCTTCCGTTGAGATGGGCATGGCAATTCCGCCGGAGGGGACATTTCCCGCAATCGGGGTTTCGAGGCGTGCAGACAAGCGCCCCAAGTTCCATCAGGGCTTGGTTGAAGTCCGAACAAACTTTGCGTGCAGGAGTTCTGCAGCTCCCCGCAATGGAAACCAATGCTCCAGCAAGCTGCCACAAGTGGCGGTTCGTTTCTTTATCCTTGGGACTCTTTCCGACTCCGTGAACCCTCGTGAGCACCCGGATCACATTGCCATCAAGAATTGGCGTGGGCTGATTGAAGGCGATGCTACAGATCGCGCCTGCCGTGTAGCGGCCAATTCCAGGAAGTGCCAACACCGCGTTGAAGTCGCGTGGAAATACTCCGGCATGTTCAGCAGCGATGATCTGGGCAGCCTTGTGAAGTTGTCGCGCTCGCGAATAATAGCCAAGCCCCTCCCACAACTTGAGCACGTCGTTCATCGGAGTTGCTGCAAGAACCTCCACGCCCGGGAATCTCTTCATCCACCGTTCCCAGTACGGAATGACCGTCTTCACCTGCGTCTGCTGCAGCATGATTTCCGAAACCCAGATCGCGTAGGGATCCGAAGTGCAACGCCACGGCAGGTCACGCGCGCTGGTGGCGAACCACCGCAGAAGAGCCTTCACCCTGATTTGATCCTGCGTCACGGCGTGTTTGTAGATTTCATTCCCTCCCGGCGCACCGAAAATCTTCCGCCGCTGGCCGCTGAGAATTCGACAAACTACTCCCCTGCCCCTACGCTTTGGTTCGATTTGTGACGCCGCTGACATCTTACACCTGCAAATTGACCGATGCCCAAGCCAAGGCCCTTCATGCTTGGGCACGAGAGCAGAACTGCGAGTTTCGTGAAGTTCCTTACGCGCGCTTCGCCGCCAGCCAGCCGAAGGTGAACTTCGTCTTCTACGAGAGCGGCAAGCTCGTCGTGCAGGGAAAAGGAACCCAGGAATTCGTTGAGTTCATCCTGGAGCCGCAAATTCTCGGAGAGGCCAAAATCGGCTATGAAACGGTTCTCAACCCCGATCTACTTCTCCCTCGACTTGGTGTGGACGAAAGTGGCAAAGGCGATTTCTTCGGGCCACTCTGCGTTGCCGGAGTGTATGTCAATGAAGCCGTCATCAATGCGTGGAAGGATGCGGGCATCCGGGACTCGAAGAACATTTCCAGCGACAAGAAGATCGCCGCTCTTGCGAAACTCATCCGGGAAACACCGGGCTGTGTTACGAGCGTTGTGCCAATCGGCAACGAAGCCTACAACCGGCTTTACTCAAAGATGAGGAGCGTCAACACGCTGCTGGCATGGGGCCACGCACGGGTCATCGAAAACTTGATGAGCCAGCGGCACCAGATGAATCCACCGCCAGTCCGCGCCATCAGCGATCAATTCGCATCGAGCAAAGACACCGTGGCAAAGGCACTCATGGCCCTTGGACGCGAGATCGAACTCGTGCAACGACACAAGGCCGAGGAAGACGTGGCGGTCGCGGCGGCTTCGATCCTGGCGCGGAACGAATTCGTAACCCGCCTCGCAAAGTTGGAAGCGGAACACGGCATCAAACTACCGAAAGGCGCTTCGGCAGCCGTGGATGCCGCCGCAAAGGAAGTAGTGGAAAAGTTCGGAGCCGATGCCCTCGCCAAAGTTGCGAAGACACATTTCCGCACAGCGCTCAGGGCGCAGGGATTGCCCGAGCCGCCGAAGGTGGAATGGAAAGCTCGGAAGAGTAGCTGAACTCGAAACGCATGGATTCCGGATCGTGCAAGCCGAGTCCGTTTTGCGTACCAGAATTCTTACTGGTTTACCACTGCGCCGTACTGTTCCGGATTCAACAGCTCGCCGCCTTCGGCTGAGTTCGAGAGTTTGAGCTTGAAGAACCAGCCGCCGGTGTAGGGCTCGGTATTCACCAGGCCAGGATTCGCCACCACGGCTTCATTGACCTCGACGACCGTGCCGCTGACAGGACAGTAAATGTCGCTGGCTGTCTTCACCGATTCGACAACGGCGCACGCTTCGCCCGCCTTCAGCTCGCGGCCTTTCGCCGGCAGCTCGACGAAGACGACATCAGTCAGCTCGTGTTGAGCGTGGTCTGTGATGCCGATGGTGGCGGTGTCACCGGTCACGCGGACCCATTCGTGAGTCTTCGCGTACTTCAGGTCAGCAGGAACATTGGTCATAGGTCGCGTGTCGCGCAGGCTGGTTTAGGAACTGGCGGCAAGTTCGTCAAACAGGTTTCTTGTAAAACGGTTTTTGGACAACCACAGCCGGGGATCGCCGTCCGCGAATCTCGATCTGGATCGGTGTCCCTGGTTTTGCAAATTCAGGCGGCACATAACCAATCCCGATTCCGATGTTCAGCGTGGGACTCGAAGTGCCGCTGACGACTTCGCCGATGCGCCGCTCATCCGGAGCCGCGCTCCAAATCGGATAGTGGGGCCGGGGTGGCGCGGATTTGTCCGTCATCTTGAAGGCGACTGCGCGTTTCTTGACTCCACTGGCTTTTTGTTCCGCCAGAACCGACCTCCCAACAAAATCGCCTTTGTCGAGCGCCACAAAGAATCCGACTCCCGCTTCGATCGGTGTCGTGTTCTCGTCCAGTTCGTGGCCATAGAGCGGGTAGCAAGCCTCGGTGCGTAGCGTGTCACGAGCGCCGAGCCCACACGGTCTGAGTCCGAAGGACCGGCCCGCTTCCATGACCTGGTTCCATACGGCTTCGATGACTGAAGCCGGAGCAATGATTTCAAAACCGTCCTCACCGGTGTAGCCGGTGGAGGCCACGTAAATGGTCTCATCAGCAAATCCGAAGAGGTCGAATTCGTTCTTTCGCAGACTCGAAGCGCGAGAGGCGAAGGCTTCAGAGCCAGCGGGACGGGAAATCGCAAGGTCTATGAACTCGCGGACTCGCGGCCCTTGCACAGCCACGGCTCCAAAGGTACCGGAGAGATTCTCCACATTCATTCGTCCTCGCTCTGGGAAGGCGGCATGTTCTTTTTTCAACCACGCCACATCTTCATCGATGCGAGAGGCATTAATGACCAGGAGGAAGTCGAAAGAGCTGATGCGATAAGCGTAGAGGTCGTCGATGACACCTCCACGCTCGTTGCACATCAGCGTGTATTGGCCCTGGCCGAGATCAAGCTTCCTGATGTCGTTGGTGAGTTGTGCATTGAGGAAGTTGGCGGCTTCGGATCCTGAGACCAGCACTTCACCCATGTGCGAGATGTCAAAAATACCGGCAGCCGTGCGCACCGCATGGTGCTCATCCATGATGCTCGTGTATTGGACGGGCATTTCCCATCCACCGAATTCAACCAGCCGCGCGCCCAACCTTTGGTGCGCCTCAAAGAGCGGAGTGCGTTTCAACATGACCTCACTAAAGCCGAAAATGAGATTCGGGAAACAAGGAAATTCTGGCGAAGTCAAAACCACCATAGGCAGCAGTGAGGGTTTTTGTCCTATCATTGGAATTGCAACCCAAGTTCGAGACTCCAGTATGCCACCTATGAACCGCCGCAAATTTCTTCAGTCTTCATTCACCGCTTCAGCCCTGGCCGGAGTGTCCCTTCCTGTTTCCACTCGTGCCGCCGATGCGGGTGAAAAGATTCAGCAAGAACTCTACGAACTGCGGGCCTATCGGCTTAAACCGGAATCGGACGGTGCGATGCTTCACCGATTCCTGGAGAAAGCGGCCATTCCCGCGTGGAATCGGATCGGATGCAATCCGGTGGGCGTCTTCACTGAGATGGAACCCAAGGATGGTCCGGCAGTTTTCGTTCTGGCTCCGCATCCATCCATGTCGGCATTTGTGCAGTCCACGGCGAGGATTCATGCAGACAAGGCGTTTCTTGCCGATGGTGCTGAGTATCTGGAAGTGCCCAAGAGCAGTCCGGCGTTCCTGCGGATTGATTCATGGCTGTTGCTGGCTTTCTCCGGGATGCCGAAGCTACGGCAACCAGCATATTCCAAGAACAGGACGACGCGAATTTTTGAACTTCGCACCTACGAGAGCCACAGTGAGTCCAAGGCAGTGAAGAAGGTGGAGATGTTCAACGCGGGCGAGATCGAAGTGATGCAGGACGTGGGATTAGGTCCGATCTTCTTTGGCCAGGCTCTCAGCGGACCCAGTTTGCCGCACCTCGCCTACATGCTGTCGGCCGAGGACAGAGATTCTCACAAGAAGCATTTCAGCGCCTTTGGCGGGCACCCGACGTGGAAGAAGTTGGCCGCAGATCCTCAGTACAAAGATACAGTCTCCAAAATCACAGGCCGTTTCCTCAGCCCAACAGCCTATTCCCAGATCTAGCCAAACCACGCGATAGATCAACAGGTCCACCAAGTTTGACGGGCATTCCTTGCCCAGATACTGAGTAGGCTGCGGTTATGCAATAGGGGCCCGTAATTCCGCGCTCCAAGAGAATCATTACGGTTCAGTAATCAGCGCTTTCAGGTTCAATGTTTCACGCTCGTCCGCTGCTTCAGCCAGTCGTAATCCGTCCGTGGCTCGGCCGGGAACTGCGCCGCGGCTCCTTTGCGCGGAGGGCGCGCTGTTGCATTCGGCCCTCCCACCTGCCAGCGGTGACCTTCAACATGTCCATCAACGAAAGACAGGGTGCCGGCCCCATTGTGATAAGATGCCGGGAGATTTCCCCAATTGTATTCCTCCAATCGGTTCATGAAGAAGCCGTCGTTGATCGTGTCGGGGTGCTCATCAACGAAAACAAAGATCTGAGACGGATTCAGGACGTGGGCAGTTTTGAAAAACTGAATATAATCGGGATTGAATCGATTCGTCAGAACTCCCGGGTCGCCGACCAGTGAGTTCATGGAGTAACTGCGGTTCCGGGGCCCGTTCTCAGCCCGTGATTGATCCGACGCGCAGCGAAAGACTCCAACAGATTTACTGACGTAATTACCCAGCTTCGCCTCGGTGAGCAGCAAAATGTTCGTGTTATCATCGCTCGAGCCCCAATCGAGGACGTTGTTTGCCCAGTTGTTGCGCGATTCCCGTGTCTCATCCCGGCCATGGTTGTGCACGAACTTGTCCTCATTATCGTCCGTGTAGAGCGTCCACCCCAGCGAGAGCTGCTTTTCATTGCTGGCGCAGAGCGCCCCTTGCGCCCTCGCCTTGGCTTTGCTCAAGGCGGGCAGAAGCATCCCGGCCAGGATCGCAATGATCGCAATCACCACGAGCAGCTCGATGAGCGTAAATCCGGCCTTTCTTTGACGAGATTCAGGGGCGGCAGTGAAAGATCCGCGGGCTTGTTTTATCATGGGGAAAATCAATGCGTGAAATTTTGGGTCATTCTTTTCAAGTCACTTGAACAATTGCCTTGATCACCCTCGACTCTGGTTTCAACCAGACGGGGAATTCGTCGATCATCTGTTCCATGTCCGCACGATGCGTGATCCATGGTCGAGTATCGATCTGGCCATCTTCAATCAATTTGATGATGCGGGTGAAGTCCGGTGGAAGGGCATTGCGCGACGCCAGCAGCGTGAGTTCGCGTCGATGCATCACCGGCGCGTGCTGGAAACTTACTTCTTGCTGGGTGATTCCGACATACACCAGCCGTCCGTTGAAACCGCACAGGCCTAGCGCGCCCGACATGGATTTGCAGCTCCCCGTCGCGTCAATCACAACCGTCGGGAGAGAACCGCGGGTCAAGTCCTTGAGGCGATCCAATTCAGCCCCATCACCAGTCGCCAGCACCGTTTCATCCACACGCATGAAATTCTTGCAGAAATCCAGCCGCTGCTCATTTAGATCCAGGACAATGCTGCGCGCACCGCTCAACTTCACGAACTCAAGCACCGAAAGACCGATCGGCCCGGCCCCGATAACGAGCACGTCTTCGCCCAGCTGCGGATTGGCGCGGTTAACGGCATGACAGCCAATCGCGAGCGTTTCCACGAGCGCCAGTTGCTCCAGGGTCAATTTCGAGGACGGATGAAGTTTTCGCGCGGGCAGGACAAACCGTTCGCGCATCCCGCCATCCATCATCACGCCAAGCACGCGGAGAGTCTCGCAACAGTTGCTCGATCCCCGTTTGCACGGAGGGCATGTTCCGCAATTCATGTAAGGCTCCACGGCGCACCGGTCGCCGGGCTTCACGTTTGCCACTCCCTCACCGACAGCGATCACTTCGACACCCAGTTCGTGGCCGGGAATTCGCGGATAGGAAAAGAAAGGCATCTTGCCGAGGTATCCACTGTAGTCCGTCCCGCAAATGCCGACACAGTGCACACGGACAAGCGCCTCCCCAGTTAGCGGGGCCTCGGGAGCGGGCGTCGCGGTCAGAGCAAACTGACCGGGTTTTTCCAGTACGATGGTCTTCATGATTTCAAGAGTCGGAATATTTAGCAGCCGTCACCGGGAAGTCCAAGCAATGATCAGAGTTTCACCCTGGCCAGATAGATCGCTGTTTTTTCTTCATGCGATGAATAGTAACTGACCCACAAGAGACCATCACTCCAGGCCAGGCCCGCATAGCTTGTGTCGCCGCCCGACGGAAGTTTCAGGAACTCAGTCATTCGTCCATCACGGGTGATCCAGCAAAGTGAAGTCCGAACATTTCCATCGTAGAGCCGCACAGCAGCCAGGAGCCTTCCGTCTGAAAGTCGCAACATGTGAGGTCCGCCTATCCTGGCCCCCAAATCCTTCCACTCCCAGTTTGTGTAAGGTGGTCGAGCCGTTCCGAGCAGCCCCGTTCCAGGCTTGCCATCCCGGCGCAACAAACAAAATGCCGCGCCATCTGGATCGAAAAGGATCGAGGACTCGTTCGGCATTTCCTGATCAAAAAAACGGGGAACCAACGTCTCGAAGGACCGACCATCCCGACTCGAGTACAATCTCGTGAAGCGTTCACCCTTCGTGTCATAGCCAAGGCTGTAGGCCCGGCCGCCGTGCCATGTGGTTCGCCACAGCCACATGTCCGGCTCGCCGATGGTCACCGGGTCGCTCCACTTCCTGCCGTCCCTGGAGAACCAGGCGATGGACAGGTGCCTGTGCTCCGAAGGCTGTCGCAACGCCACAGCCCCGCTCAACATCAGCTCACCAGCCGGCGTCAAGGTGATCTTTGCATCGCGCAAATCACCAGTGGCGGACTGGATCAATGCGGCGGATTCCCATTTTTTCCCGTCGCGGGAGGTTATCACACGAAGAGCGCCGTCGTCCGAGACGTGTCCCCTGCCTTCGCGCAACACGCAAAACCACTCCCCCTGATGCCGCAATAAATCCGTGAATGCGTTGTGCGGCGCCGCATCCCAAATCCTGCGGGCCTCAATCAACTGCACTGACGAATCCGCGCCAGCCACCCTGACCAAGAGTACTGCAGCAACCATCAGAGCCAGTCTTGCTTTCATTCAGCCGCTTCTTTCTTCACTCGTCCTTTCCCGGACGACAATCCTGTGTGGCTCATCAACTCGGAACAATTTCAGATTCAAACGCCTTTCGGATCTGTTGAACGCTGCTGTCTGCGCCCAAAAGCAGCATGAGTTTGATGCGTGCCTTGTGGCTCGGAAGAGAGCCACCAAGGATCGCGCCCGCCACTCTAAGCTCGCGGCCCGCGCCCTCGTAAGCGTACGTGTCCAGCACACGCCCTCGCGGACATCGCGATGTTAGAACGATTGGTATTTCAGAACGAACAGCCCATAGGACTTGTTCCAATGCCGTGATCGGGACATTACCGCGGCCGAGGCACTCGACGACGAGTCCCCGTGCTCCGTCCTCGATCGCGAGACGCACCAGCCTGCCATCGCTCCCAGCAGATAATTTGATGATTTCCACTCTTTCTTCGAGTCGTTGCGCCGGCACTTGGTCGCGAGCGAACGGACGGTGCCACCAAATGACACGATCCTGGTCCACAGTTCCAAGAGGACCGGTGTCGCGCCCTTGGAATGTATCGAGCGCTCCAGGGTCGGTCTTGGTGGCATCGGCCGCCGCGAACACCTGATTGGCCATCACGATCATGACGCCAAGCCCGCGGGCACCCGGATCGGCGGCAACGCGTGTTGCGGCAAGCAGATTGGCAGGTCCGTCCCAGCTCAATTCCGAGCTGTTGCGCATCGCCCCCACAAACACGACTGGTTTGGCCGTGTCGAGCACCAGGTCGAGCAGGTAAGCGCTCTCCTCCAGCGTGTCCGTCCCATGGGTGATCACCACTGCGTCGATCTCAGGATCGCGGATTCCTGCCCGCGCCGCACCCGCCAATTCCCACATCCGCGCCGGGGTCATGTGGGGCCCTGGCAAACGTGCGAAATCCTCCACACCAACGTCGATCACATCCTGGATTCCTCGCACCTGGGACAAAATCTGTTCGCCCGTCATCGCCGGCACCGGTCCGCCAACCGTTGGATCAAACCGCATGGAGATCGTTCCGCCCGTAAAAATCATCAGAATCCGAGGTCGTCGCGTGGGAATCATCTTGAGACTATGGTGCATCCGCCCGGCTGTTCAGCGCAATCGATTTGTATGCGAACATCTGTCTTTCCTCGTCTGCACCAGGCTTATTTGACTTGGATGTCACCGCGCTGCGCTGAAAAGGTTTATTGTCCATCCTGTTGTCCGGGTGGCGACGCACCACAGAATAGCAATTCACCGATTGTCCAATTTCTCGACAGACTGTCGCGGAAGCACCATGGAGTCTAGAAGTGCTCAGACAAGCGCTGACATCCTTTCGCGACGAAGGCCCACGTGGATTAACTTCAGATGGTATCGCCAGTAGCCGATGTTAGCTCAGCAGAAACGATAGATGAACTCACCACTACAACCGGGAAATTCGGACCAGCCTTCCTCCACAACGGACCGCCCATTGCAGTCGCTTCCCCAGGAGACATTGCCGAAGCCTTCAGGGATGATGCCGGCCACCGAAAAATCACCCATCACAATCCTGATCGTTGATGACGATGCGCCTGTTCGTCACGCCACTTCGCGAATCCTGCAATTAAAGGGATTCCTGGTGTTTACGGCGGAAGGTGCTGACGAAGCTCGAAGGGTCATGGAAACTCACGGGAATGGCGTTCACTTGCTGTTGAGCGATGTCATCATGCCGAATGAGAGTGGTCCCGTCATGACTGCGGGACTCGTCAAAAAGTATCCGCATCTGAAAGTGCTCTACATGTCCGGTTACGCAGGCGATGAACTGGGTGAGCATGGTTACATCCGGCGAGACACCACTTTGATCCGCAAACCCTTTACCATCGACGAACTCCTTGACCGAATTAGAGATGTTCTGAGCGGGCCTCCCGGTCGGGCTTAACCGGTCTGAAGACACCTCAGCCCCACGTTTTGGCCACAGCCTCACTCCCGCTTTGGCACCGCGGAACGAACCTGTTCAACTCGGAATTCACGAGCAACGGTCTGCTCGCCATGGAGTCATCACTGGCGTGGCCGCCACACAATGGATGGGCAATGGCAGGGAGCGCATGTAAGCAGTTTGGCGAGATTGGTGGGCCTGCTCGGGCTCGAACCGAGAACCAAAGCATTATGAGTGCTCTGCTCTAACCATTGAGCTACAGGCCCACATCGGGAAATTGTTGCAGAAGCAACGGCGACTTTCAATAGCGGAGCCTAAAAGGTTCAGCAAAACGATCGGTCTGAACCCAAGTCGAAGCTGTCCAACTCAATTCCGCCGCAATGCAATGCGCGATGAAGATGGTCGGGGCGGTGAGATTTGAACTCACGACCTCTTGTACCCGAAACAAGCGCGCTAGCCAACCTACGCTACGCCCCGAACTGAAAGCGGTGAGAAGCTGCCCGTTGAGCACCAGATTTGCAACGTGTTTTTTGAGTTTGCTCAGGCTTCGCGCGAAAATTGTTGCTGATCCGGGATGAGGACGCCGGGTTCGACCAAGATTCCGCTTTGATCATGCGTGATCGCATGGTTGAGTCTCCGGCATGACTGGCACGCTGCTCAATGCGGGAGGGATTCTTGCGGGAGGAATCTTCGGAATGGCTTCCAGAAAGGACTTGTCGGCGAGCAATCAACTTCGGCTCAAGGCGTTGCTCGGCGCATTAGTCGTGTATGTCGGATTCAGCAGCCTCTGGGTTTCGGTCAACGGGCGAGCGATGAGTGTGTTCAAGCAACTGGCGGTTGTCATGCTGGCTTTGCTGGCAGGCAACATCACCGGCAAGATGCTGCGACTTCAGAAGGCAGCCAGCGGGGTCGGACGCTCCGCGATGGCAAAATTCCAGCAAACTTCCGGATCGGCCAAGCCATCGAAGATCAGCGATGGACTGGCCACTTGCGCGGTGTTCTTTTGCATCGGCCCGATGTCAATTCTCGGAGCGGTTCAGGATGGCCTCTCGGGGGATTTCCGCACTCTCGCAATCAAAGCTGCTCTGGACGGTTTTTCTGCGGTGGCATTCGCGCGCGTTCTCGGCTGGGGGGTTTTGATTTCGGCGGTTCCTGTTCTTGCCTGGCAGGGAACGCTGACGTTGGGTGTTGCGGCCATGCGTCCGTGGCTGGATGCAAACCAGCTTGCTGACTCGATCCATGCAACATGCGGACTTCTCACCGTCATGCTCTGCCTGGTCATTTTCGACGTAAGGAAGGTTCCAATGGCCGATTATCTTCCCAGCCTGATCTTCGCCCCGCTGCTAACGGCTTGGTGGCGATGATTCCATGTTAACAACTTGAAGGATGAAACAATTGAATCCCAGACGACGAGCCTCCTCGGATGAAAGCAATCCTCGTCAAGCCGCCAGACCAAAGCGCCAGTTTCAGCAGCGCCAACCGTCCGATTTTCGAAGCCAGCCCCGCCACCAGGGGACTGCCGCGAGCCAGCACGATTCTGAAACCGACAGCCCATCAAAACGGCTGGATGACTCGCTCAACCGCATCTGGAGCATCGCAGCGACGGTCATCAAACGCTCGCAAGAGCAAACGAAACCCGCGGATGATGTTCTGCGCGATACACTGCGCAAGGAGGAGGAACTCTCGCCAATGCTTGGCAGGGAAATCGCCCGCGCGGTTTTCTCTTACTACAGATGGTTCGGCTGGCTTGGTAAAACGCGCCCGTTGCCTGCCGTGCTTCGACAGGCAGTGGAAATGGCGGACGCATTCGCAATGGATAATGCTTCAATCACGGACGATTCACTGATCGAGCACTGCGTGCCTGGCTGGGTGTCGAAAGTTCTGCCTATTTCCGTCAACTGGTTGCGCTCAATTCAGTTTGATCCCGAGCTCTGGCTTCGGGCTCGGCGCGGTTCAGCGAATGCGCTCGCCGACTGCCTGGGTCATTGCAGGAAGCCGCCAGGAGCAGTGCTGTCCGACGCGCTTTGCTACGGAGGCGCGACCGATCTGTTTCGCACCCCGGAATTCCACGCCGGCAAATTCGAATTGCAGGACATCACGTCACAAGCGGTGGCGCTCGTCTGCGCGCCAGAGCCGCGCGAGACCTGGTGGGACGCCTGTGCCGGTGAAGGCGGGAAGACCTTGCACCTTTCAGAGCTGATGGAGAACTCGGGATTGATCTGGGCGAGCGACCGCGCAAGCTGGCGATTGCAACGATTGAAACGGCGCGCCGCCAGGGCACGCATTTTCAATTACCGTTCCGTTCCGTGGGATGGCGGCAGCCGACCTCCCACCAAAACAAAATTCGACGGTGTGCTCGTGGACGCGCCTTGCAGCGGTATTGGAACCTGGCAACGCAATCCCCAGGCCCGATGGACAACTTCAGTCAATGATGTCATCGAACTTGCCGCCATCCAGAAGCGGTTGCTCGCGAATGTCGCAGAATCCATCAAGCCTGGGGGAAAGCTGATTTATTCGGTGTGCACAATGACTGCCGCCGAAACGTCGGAAGTGGCGGCAGCTTTCGCCGGCGCGCGGAATGATTTTGAACCCATGTCTTTCCCCAATCCGTTCGTTTCGGGCGAACCGGAGTCGTCGCAACAGTTCTGGTGGCCCCACGAGACGAAAGGTAACGGAATGTTCGTGGCGGCGTGGCGGCGGCGCTGAAATCAACTCTACCCGCCAACAGGTCCACTGCTCGCTCTGATGATCACCTCGGCGGCCAGGATTGTGGAGGAAGGTTTGGCACCCCCAAGCAGGGCAAAGAGCGCGTCGGCCGCAGCCACTCCGAGCCGGTACTGCGGCAGGGCAGCGGTTGTCAGCGGCACACGAAATTGCCGCCCAGCCAGCAAATCTCCAAATCCGACGATCGAAATATCCCGGGGAATCTTTAATCCTTGTCCAAGGAATACATTAGCCGCTCCAAGGGCAACAAAGTCGTTGGCGGCTTGGACTGCCGTCACTTTGACTCCTTCATCGAGCATCTGAAGCGCGGCCTTGGTTCCGTCTTCAACGGTTCCACCCGCGGCGAAGATCAAATCATCCTCATCCGGAATGCCATTGTCGCGCAGCGCTTGATGATAACCTTTTCGCCTGCTGGCTGCCGAGGGAGTCGTGGACGAACCCGCGAAGAATGCGATCCGGCGGTGGCCCAAGGCGATCAAATGCTTCGTCAGTGCGTGGCTCGCGCGCTGGTCATCCGCCCGGACGTGGCAGAATCCATCGCAGAAAGGAGCCGGGGCATCGAGCAACACGACCCGCGCAGTCGATGTTCTTAATTCAGCATAGATTGCCGCGGTTGGGGCAAGCCGGGATACAGGATGAATCAACAAACCATCCACCCGCCGGGCGAGCATGCGACGAATGCACGCCTCCTCACGCTCCACTTTATCATGCGTGTGAGCGAGGATCAGGTCGTATCCCAGTTCGTGAGCCCTGTCCTCGATTGCGGCGATCATCTGCGTACAAAACGGATTCCCGCTCATCGGCACCAGCAGGCCGAGCAATCTCGTTTTCCGGGTCCGCAATGCCTGAGCGAGGGCATCCGGGACGTAGCCCATTTCCGTCGCAAGCCGCCGGATGCGTTCCTTGGTGACCGCCGATATGTCTGGCGCGTCGTGCAGAACCTTGGAGACAGTCATCACGGAGACTTTCCCCCGTTCTGCGATGTCCTTCATTCTAACCATGGTGACTCGTCGATCGGCGCGGCTCTAATCACTCATATCGCCTCGCATGCATCACGGATACAAAACCGCCATGCACCCTCAAATTGCGGAACCGCGCCAGTGCAACTTATGTCGCAAGGTCTTGAAAAAAGAATTGCCGGTTAAATGCATGAACCGGACTGAATCGCTGCTGCGTCGAATCCGGATCGTGTCCCCTGCATTGAGTTCCGCCAGGAGGGTGCCGTCGGCGCTCAGAACCGTCTCCAGCCGTTCGCTGACAATCTTCACATCAATCTGAGAACTGAGAGGAATGATGACGGCGCGATTGGAAAGTGTGTGAGGACAAATTGGAGTCAGACTGAAGACTTCCGCATTCGGACAGACCACCGCCCCTCCCGCGGACAACGAGTAGGCGGTCGATCCGGTGGGAGAACTCACGATCAGCCCGTCGCCTCGATACGTGGTGAGCACCTCACCATCCACGGAGACCTCAATTTCGATCAACCGCGAAACAACACCGTGACTGACGACGAAATCATTCAACGCCACCGCCCGCAAGGTGCGGTCCCCTGCGCGGCCCACCACCTCCATCAGCGCGCGCCGATCGATGGTGAACTCCCCGCGCCAAAGTTGTTCCAGGGCACGGGGCAGGCCGGTTGAGGGAACATCCGTGAGGAACCCAAGGGCGCCGACATTGAGTCCGAGCAATGGTGTCCTGGCCCCGCGCAAATCGCGGGCGACCCGGAGCATTGTGCCATCCCCTCCGCAGACCAGGATGAAATCCACCTTACGGCTCAATGCGTGCGCATGTTCGCAGCGGGCAACGTCAATTCCAGCCGCCACAGCCGTCTCCTCGTCGCACCAGGCTTCACGTCCGCTCTTCGTAATGAGTTTGACGGCTTCGCGAACGACGCTTCGCGACGAGGTCTTGCCAGAGTTGGCGATGATGCCAACGCGCTCAAATTTTGCAGTCGATCTTTTCAATCAGAGCCAGGAATTCTTTGTTGCCTGCCGGACCAAGAAGCGGAGATTCGGTGATGCCCCGCCATAGCGCCTGCGGAAGGGTTCCGGCAAACTGCTTTATCTCACTGATCACCCGTTCATGAACGAGGGGATCGGTGATCACACCCGCGCCCCGATCGACCTCGGATTTGCCCGCCTCAAACTGGGGTTTTATCAACACAACGATCCGCCCTGCATCGCGGACCAGCGCCATCGCGGCGGGGAGCAGATGGCGCAGGGAGATGAAGGAACAATCGACGACAACCAGGTCTGCGGGCTCGAACGGTGGCGGAAAGTGTTTTGGAGTCAGGTTGCGGGCGTTCGTCTTGTCCATTGCAAACACCCTGGGATCCTGACGGAGTTTCCAGGCAAGCTGCCCCTGCCCCACATCCACCGCATAAATCCGCCGGGCACCCTGCTGTAGCAGGCAGTCGGTAAACCCACCGGTCGATGCTCCAAGATCGATCACGACCGCCCCTTCCACATTCAGCCCGAAATATCGAAGCGCATGCTCGAGCTTGTGCCCTCCGCGGCTGACGTACTTGTCGGGAGTGACGACCACCAGCTCATCATCCATGCGCACCTCTTCGCTGGGCTTCTCCGCCCGGCGTTGATTCACCCGCACCTGCCCGGCGAGAATGACGCGTTTGGCCCGCTCGCGGCTTCCACACAGCCCGCGGTCCACGAGCGCTTGATCGAGGCGGGACATTCGTCGATTTGGTCTTGTCGCTGTCGTCACGGATCGGGAGTGACGATGGCGGGATGCACCGGCAAGATCAAATTGGAAATGGAAAAGAGTTCCCGCCAGGATGATTCACACTTTTCCCTGGGCCAGTCGGACGAGAGAATCGCGGTAAGCATTGAGGAACAAATCATTGTCGGAAATGACCTGCTGAATCACCTGGATCAGTTTGTCCACATCCTTGCGATTCACCACCGCGTGGACACTGTGGGCGAAGGCTTGCATGGCGTCGAGAGTCTGGAATTCCTCACCGATGAGGATCACCGCGGCATGACGGCGCTGGTTCATGGGCATGGCCTGGAGATTTTGCAGCGTCAGATTTTCCGCCAAAGAATTCGCATCAAAGAGTTCCTCCAGCACGACCACCTGATACTGGATGCGCGTGAAGCTTGTGATGAAGTCCCCGTGATTGAAGGCAGCATGGACCTTGTAACCAAGCCCCTGGAGAACCATCCGTGCCTCTTCGCCAAACTGAGGCGTGGTCAGCCCCAAAAGAGCCGGTTTGTCTGTCGTGCTGAGGAATTCGAACTCCATGATCAAACCTTTAATTTCAATGGCGGCAGAGCCGGCGCTGCTTCGGCGGCTTTCGCGGGCGTCTTCTCTGATTTCTTCATGTGAAGATTGTTGATCGAGTGCGTGATCTCGCCTCGCTGCTTCTTGATGTTGTCGATTCCTCGAGTGATCGGCCCGCGCTTCGTGCAGTACAGCAGGGCGGTCTCCTCGGTGATGATCCCCTGCTCGAAGGCTTCCAGACACGCTTGATCGAATGTCCGCCAGCCAAAGGTGTAGCTCCCTTCGATGATTTCGTAGAAGCTCTTCCCCTCGGTCTCGCCCATGACGATGCTTTCCTTGGTCCGAAGATTGGCTCCCATGATTTCAAGCAGTGCCCAGCGTCCACCACCCACCTTGGGCGCCAAACGCTGGCTGACAATCCAGCGCAGCGTGTCCGACAAGCGCATCCGGATTTGCTCCTGTTCCTCCTGCTCGAACATGCCAAGAATACGATTGATCGTTTGCCCCGCGTCGATCGTGTGCAGGGTGCTGACCACGAGATGCCCCGTCTCCGCGGCGCTCAATCCAATCTCGACGGTCTCACGATCCCGCATTTCACCCACCAGAATGACCTTGGGGGCCTGACGCAGCGCGGCCCGCAATCCGGTGGCGAAGTTGTTGAAGTCCGTGCCCATCTCGCGCTGGTTGAACGTCGCCTTCTTCTGCGGATGAACAAACTCGACGGGATCTTCGAGCGTGATGATGTGGATCGACTTCGACTCGTTGATCTCATTGAGGAGCGCGGCGAGTGTGGTGGATTTGCCGGACCCCGTCGCTCCCGTCACGAGGACCAGGCCCGTCTTCTCCTTGGCGACCTGGCCGAACACTTCAGGCATTTTCAAGTCCGAGAGCGTGGGAATCCGTGTGTTCAACTTGCGGAGAACGATGGAGTAGTTGCCGCGTTGTGAAAAAATGTTGACGCGAAACCGGGCCTTGCCCGTGAGAGTGTAGGATGAATCGCAGGAACCGGTGCGCAACAAATCCTCAGTCAGTCGCCGGCTCCCACCGATCAGGTTGATCGCCATCACCTCCGTTTGAAACGGCGTCAATTTCTCGATGTGAGGCTGAACATTGACTTGCGCAAGCTGTCCATCGCTCTCGACCTGCAATGGTTTGTCCACCGTGATGTTCAGGTCGGAAACATCCTTGGCGGACTCGAGCATTGTTCCAAGGATGTAATCTAATTCGTTTTTGCGCATGCTCAGTTAAAGTGGGCTGGTTCTGCCAGGGCTGGTTAAGTGCCTGCCGGACACCAGGCAACAGAGTTCAATCCTCATCCTCGGGTGGTGTTGTGAGGAATGGCCTGAATTTCTTTCTGTCGATGCATTTGTCGTAAGCCTCCTCCGGAGAAATACGTTTCATGCGCAGATGGTCCATGATCGCGTCATCCAGGGGCTGATTCCCGAGCTTCTTGCCGACCTGAATCATGCCGGGAATCTGGTGTGTCTTGCCTTCGCGAACAAGGTTGGCGATGGCTGTCGTGAAGACAAGAATCTCCAAGGCCGCCACGCGACCCTTCTTATCGATGCGTTTGAAGAGGTTCTGAGCCACCACACCCTTCAGCGATTCGGAAAGGGTCGCACGAATCTTGTTCTGCTGCTCCGCCGGAAAAACATCGATGATACGATCCACTGTCTTCGCCGCGCTGGGCGTGTGCAGGGTGCCGAAGACCAGATGCCCGGTGCTCGCCGCTGTCAAAGCCAGTTCAATGGTCTCCAGGTCGCGAAGCTCGCCCACCATGATGATGTCCGGATCTTCGCGGAGAGCGCCTCTCAGCGCGGAAGCGAAAGACTTTGTATGAATCCCGACCTCGCGATGATTCACCAGGCTGTTCTTGCTCTCATGCACAAACTCAATCGGATCCTCGATCGTCAGAATGTGATCCCGCCGGTTTCTGTTGGCGTAATCCACCATCGCCGCAAGCGTCGTGGATTTGCCCGAACCAGTCGGCCCTGTGACAACCACAATCCCCTTGTGCAACATGGCGAACTTTTTCAATACGGACGGCAACGGCGCCTCCAGACGTTCAAAGTCTTCAAAGGAAAGTACCTTCGAGGGAATCTGCCGAAAAACAGCCGAGCATCCGGCCTTCTGATTGAAGAAATTCGCGCGAAACCTTGAAACATTGGGAATCTCGTAGCCGAAATCCACGTCACCCGTTTCCTCGTATTGCTTGATCTTGTACTCGGGCGTGATCTCGTACAGCATCGACTTGAGAAAATCACTCTCGAGCGGGGGATAATCCACGCGGTGCAATTCGCCATTGACCCGGAGAATGGGGGGGTTGCCGGAAGAGAGATGCAGGTCCGAGGCCTTTTGCTCGAACATCAAATTGAAGAAGGCGTCGATTTTCGCCATAGTCTTTTACTCCGATTTTATGCAGCCTGTAAACAAATGAGACAGTCATTTCCATTCCATGACTGAGCTCGGAGACATCATCCGTCAGGAGATCTCCGTTTGTGGCCCGATCTCCTTCGCCAGATTCATGGAGCTGGCCCTTTACGAACCAACTTTCGGCTACTACGAGCGCCAAGCCAAGCAAATCGGCTGCCAAGGAGATTTCTATACGAGCGTCAGCACCGGTCCTGTCTTTGGCGAACTCCTCGCCTTTCAATTCGCTGATTGGCTCCAGGAGCTGGGCAGTCGAACAACTTCGCCTCACCACAGGGCTGATGAAGTTCCAGCCACGCCTCACAGTCCAGCACATTCTCTTGAATCTCCCTTCCACATCATCGAGGCCGGCGCCCATGACGGAAAACTCGCCCACGACATCCTCTCGTGGGTGAACACGCATCGAACCGCTTTCGCCGAGGAGATGGGGTATGTGATTGTCGAACCGTCGCCCGCGCGACAGAGCATTCAGAGGGAAATGCTGTCCAGATTCACCCACCAGCTTCGTTGGGTTCCATCTCTCGACAAGATTCCTGCGACCTCCGTGACAGGTGTCATCTTCGGAAATGAACTGCTCGATGCAATGCCCGTTCACCGCATTGGTTGGAATTCTGAAGAGAAACGTTGGTTCGAATGGCGAGTGACATACGAGAATGGCGGATTTCGATGGGTGCCATTTGAAGGCCCCTCAGAAACAAACTCCGGCGCATCGCCCTATGACTGTCTGACGCTGCCAACGGAGCTGACCTCAGTCCTCCCGGACGGGTTCACCACGGAAATTTGTCCGTCAGCCAGCACCTGGTGGAAAGACGCGGCTCGAAAACTCAAATCCGGGAGACTGCTCGCGCTCGATTACGGGCTGACTCAACTTGAATTCTTCAATCCTTCGCGATCGAAAGGAACACTCCGCGCCTATCGCCACCATCAGGTTTCGAGCGACGTGCTCGACGATCCGGGGGCTGTGGATATCACGGCTCATGTCAACTTCACCGCAGTGGAACGTGCCGGAGTTTCTGCCGGCCTGGTGACAACTTTCTTCGATTCGCAAGCGAGTTTTCTCATGGGGATCTTCAAGCACACCATCAATGATCCAGCCAGGTTCGCCCCCTGGACTCCGGAACGGCTGCGCCAGTTCAAAACCTTGACCCACCCGGAACATCTCGGCCACACTTTCAAGGTTCTCGTGCAAGCCTGACGTCAATACTCCGACCGTAGAATCTCCAGCGGCGGCTGATTTCCGGTTCCCCTGGCCATCAAGATCCCAGTCAGCACCGTCATCCCCACCACCAAAAGCACGGCGGCAATCAACGGGGCTGGAGCCAGCGCGAAGCCTGCCTTGAATACAAAATGCGACAACGCCCAACTTGCCGCGATCGCTAGAATCATCCCGGTCAGCGCAGCAAGCGTTCCCAGGGCCACATACTCTGCAATCAACACTTGCAGGACTTTTCCCCGAGAAGCCCCGAGAGTCCTCAAAAGAGTCGCCTCCTGAAGCCGCTGATATCTTCCAGTCAGCACGCTGCCCACCAGCACCAGCAGCCCGGTGCCCACCGTAAACAAAGCCATGAACCGTATCACAAACGAAATTTTCCCGAGCACCGACTCCACTGATTTCTGCACCATTGTCAGATCAATCGCCGAGATGTTCGGAAATCGTTTCACAACCTCGCGTTGCATCTGCGCCGATTGTTCGGCCGATTTCACACGCATCACGAAGACGTGAAATGTCGGAGCCTCATCTATCGATCTCTCCGGAAAGACGATGAAGAAATTCGGTTGCAGCCTCCGCCAGTCCACCTCTCTCAAGCTCGCGACCCTCGTCACAATGGGCACGCCTTGAACATCGAACGTGAGTTCGTCCCCCAACTTCACCGCCAAGCTCCTGGCAATTCCCTCCTCAACGGAAACGGGAATCGATCCGGAGAAACTGTCGTTCGTGCCATGCCATTCTCCGGCGATCACTTTCTCGGAATCGACTGGGTTGCTCCGGTAGGTGGACCGATACTCCCGATCAAGCGCCCATTTCGGCACGGTCTTATTCGGATCTTTTCGGAGATCCTTCACGTCGCGGCCCTTGATCGCCGCCAGGCGCATCGTCACAATCGGTGCATCCTGCAATACCGGCACGTTTTGCGACTGGAGCAATTCCTTGAGCGGTTCGAGCTGGTCGGGCTGAATGTCGAACAGGACGGCATTCCCTCGTGAATTATCTTCCGTCGAAATGATCTCGCGAACCAGGCTCCGTTCCGTCAACTGAAGAGTCAGGATGAGAAAGGTTCCAAGCCCGAGCGCCAGCATTACCAGCACCGTTCGATTGTTCGGACGATGGATGTTTGAAATCCCCTGACGCCAGGCAAACGGGAGTGCGCGAGGAACCCTCCCTCGTATGGTTTTGATCAACAGTCTCGCGATTCCAACCAGCACCCCGCACGCCACCACCAAGCCCAGGGCGTATCCCAATCCGTGCTGCCAGCGCCGGCTCTGCGAGATGCTGAACGCGACGAGCGCGCAGCCAAGCAACGCGTAACAAATCCAGACGAGCATATCACGCGGCGGTCGTTCCTCCCAGGCCGCGCGTATCGTCGCCAGTGGTGAAACACGCCGCACCGACAACAACGGAAGCAAGGCGAACAGCAGGCAGATTGCGAAGCCCATCGCCATCGACTGGAGCACCGACGTCCAGTAGATGGCGAACTCGACTTTCATCGGCAGGAAGTCCGCCATGACCATCGGCACGATCATTTGCACCGAGATGCCCAAAGCCGCCCCCGCCACGGCGCCCACGAAACCCAGACACGCGCCCTGCGCCACGTAGATCGCAAGAGCTTGCGCGGACGAACATCCCAGGCACCGCAGCACGGCCACAGCCCCGAGCCGTTGCTTCACATGCACGTGCATGGCGCTGGCGATCCCGATTCCACCTAGCATCAAGGCGACAAAGCCCACCAGGTTGAGGAAATGATAAAGATTGTCCATTGAGCGCCCAAGATCCTCCTTGCGACGCTCGACAGTCTCGTAATCCCATCGAAACCCCTCGATCACCGACCTGCTCCGCCCGAGGATACGGTTGATGTCTTCATCGATCCCAATTTGGTAGTACACCCGATACCGCGCCAGACTCTGCGCCCCCATCAGCTTCGTGCGCTCCAGTTCAGCCATCGGCAGATAAACCCTGGGAGCCAGCGTCGCGAACACAAGGCTCTCGCCTGGCGCCTTCTTCAGACTGCCTAAAACAGGGAACTGCACTTCGCCCAGTTTCAGCCGATCCCCCGCCACCACGCCGAACTGAGTCATCAAACTCTCCTCGACCAGCACTCCTTTTCCGTCTCGAAAATCCTGAGCCGCCGACAATGGCTCCGTTTCAAACTCGCCATAGAACGGAAACAACCCCGACAGAGCCCTCGCTTGAACCAACCGCGTGCTTTCCGTCCGCGTGAAGTATGCCATCGAGGTGAATCGCACTTCCCGAGCCTGGCCGCTGCCGATCTCCTCAAGAAAAAGCTCCTGCGACTCGGTGAATGGTTCCCGCGAGGTGATGACCAGATCAGCGCCAAGGAGAGTCTTGGCTTGTGCCTCAATTGCAGCTTCCAACTGACGCCCAAAGGAACCAATCGCCGTCAATGCGCCGATGCCAAGAACAATGCTTGCCGAAAACACAAGCAACCTCCGCCTGCTGCGGCGGCTGTCACGCCACGCCATCAGCCAGGTCCATCGCGCCACCATCGCCTCGCAGAATTCCAGCATGCCTTTCACGCGTTCTTCACCTCATTGCTGACCATGCTGCCGGCTTTCAATTTCACCACCCGCCTTGCGCGTTCCGCGATTTCCGAATCGTGCGTCACCAGCATCAGCGCGGTTCCACTCTCCCTGTTCAACTCGAACAAGAGCTCGATCACCGTGTGCCCTGTCTCGGTGTCCAGATTTCCAGTCGGTTCGTCCGCGAAGAGCAATCGCGGACGCGTGACGAACGCCCTTGCGATGGCGACTCGTTGCTGTTCGCCGCCCGAGAGCTGGGCCGGATAATGATGCATCCGCTCTCCCAGCCCTACTTTCCGAAGAAGCTTCATTCCCTGCTCCCCGGAGTGATTGCCTCCGCGCAGTTCCAGCGGCACCATGACGTTTTCCAGCGCGGTCAGAGTGGGGAGCAACTGAAAACTCTGAAAGACAAACCCGACCACTTCATTCCTCAGCCGCGCTCGTTGATCTTCGTTCATCGCTCCAAAATCCCGCCCATCCAGTCGCACCGAACCAGAGGTGGGCGCATCCAAGCCCGCGCACAGTCCGAGCAGTGTCGTTTTCCCGCTTCCAGAAGGGCCGACGACTGCGCACGTGTCTCCGGGACGCAACACCAGCGACACATCTTTCAATACGTGCAGCTCGCGTTCGCCGCTGACATAACTCTTGGTCAAACCGCTGACTTCCAGAATCGCAGGTAAACTCATCTCGGAGAGTGATGTCAGGACTACGCCTGCGGGTCAAACGACATGACGGCAAAAATGCCAACACTCTCGATCGACGACGACGTCGGCGATCGATGGAACCGAAGTAAGAAACAGGCCGCTTCGCGATCGTCGGCGCTTCGCCGTAATCCAAAATCCACACGATCTCCCACCAAGACGGATGTAGCCAGGGGAACACTTCTCCAAACCCTACTTCAAAATCACGGCAGAGAACGAAACCGCTCCATCGCATCCGACCATGATGCTATTGATCGCGCCTCGGGCTCAAAACGCTTTACGGGAGCGGATTGCCGGACGACACGCCGCAACTCAGCGAGAGAGCCGATTTCACCGACGGCCCGCGCCTGCATCAGGAGATTTCCCATGGTTGTAGCTTCGACAGGTCCGGCCAGCACCGTCCGCTGACAGGCATTCGCCGTGAATTGGTTCAACAAATCGTTCCGCGAACCTCCGCCAACGATATGAATCACTTCGACACGATCCCCTGACAATTCCTCCAGCCATCCCAGCACCATCGCGTACTTGAGAGCGAGACTTTCCAACACGCATCGGGCAAACGCGCCTGCTGATTCGGGAGCGGGTTGACCTGTTTTCAGGCAGAACTGCCGGATCGCCTCCGGCATGTCGGGCGGATTGAGGAATGCCGGAGCATCAGGATTGATCAGCGAACGGAAAGATTCTGATTTTTCCGCCAACGCGACCAGATCCCCATACTCGAACCTGCTGCCACGATCCTCGAACGCCTTGCGACACTGCTGAAGCAGCCACATTCCGGTGATGTTCTTGAGCAGTCGGTAGCAACCATCCACACCGCCCTCGTTTGTAACGTTCAATTCCATGGCTCGTCGCGACAGATTTGCCTGCTGCGCCTCCAACCCCATGAGTGACCATGTCCCCGAACTGATGTAGGCCCACTTTGTTGTGCCTGTCGCTTCCGCCGGCACGCCAACGACCGCGGAACCCGTGTCATGCGTCGCAGGGGCAACCACACTCGTATTCGCCAGCCCCGTCATTCCCGCGACCTCATCACGCAACCGGCCGAGCTTGGTTCCCGGTGGAACAACTTCCGGAAACATTCGCGTCGGCAAACCCAGCTTCTCGATCATGCCTGTCGCCCAGCCACGAGTCTGAGCATTCAAACATTGAGTGGTCGTCGCATTGGTGAACTCGCACACCCGGACACCCGCGAGACACCAGTTCACGAAATCGGGAATGGTCAGGAAACAGTCAGCCACTGCGAGGATCTCGGGGTTGCGCTCGTTTGCCGCCCACAACTGCGGCAGCGTGTTGATCTCCATGAACTGAACACCGGTCTCGGCGAAGATTTCATCACGCGGAACGCGGTCAAACATCCTGTTCATCACTCCGCGTGTCCTCGAATCACGATAGCAATAGGGCATGCCCAGCAGCTCACCGCTCTTCGAGAGCAACGCATAATCCACTCCCCAGGCATCCACTCCCACGCTTCGAATCGCATCACCAAACTTCTTCCCTGAAAGCGCGAGACCCTTCTGGATTTCGTTCCAAAGTCTCAACACATCCCAGCGATGAGTCCCGGCGATTTCAATCGGACCGTTCGAAAATCGATGCACCTCCTCGATGGCCATGCTCTGCCCCTCCCAATGCCCGGCCATCACACGTCCGCTCTCAGCACCGAGATCAACGGCTAAGAAAATCTGCCTGGTCATAGTCCTCCGTTAAGAGCGTCTGTCAGAAGTTGGCGAGAACGATGGCTTCCGCTTCACCCCGGTCGAGTTCTGTGATGAGGCGATGCACTTCCCTCCCATCCGATACAGGTTCGCAACGAAGGAAAGGCGGCAGCACGGGATGCGATGGCAGCAGTTCATCGCGCACCGCTTCGGGAATGAGCACCTCGTGGTAGAGCTGGTTGAGCAGCTCGCTAGGTTCGACCTGCATCAGGGCGGTGATGACCGACGTATCACTGACGACAATCATTTCCCTGAGGCCTTGCCACACAACTCGTCAGCCATCCGCATGTCGTGCTCCACGTCAGCCACCGTGTAGTTCAAGCACAGCCCGCGACGTCCGAGTTCGTGAATGAACGAGGTAAAGTCCTCTCCGGCAATCTTGGCGGCACGCGCAAGTGAAACTTGCCGCCCGGCATAACGCCCGATCGCCAGTTCCAAGCGCACCTGCTCCGGGGTCAACCGCAAGTTTCCTATCTCCTGATCCGGCAATTCAATCGTCATGGCTGGATATTATCATTCGATCTCAGGACAGCAACGGACTTGTGTTGATCCGATTTCAAGATTTTCCGCCTGAATGTTTCCGAACCAACTCCACCGCCTGCGCATGAATCGAGATCCGCCGCCTGCCCTGCACCAAATCATCCGCTCTGGTAAGCCTTCAGAAAATCGTCTCGCGGAATGCCGGCCTGGGTGCAAATCGTCCGCAGTGTTGATCCTTTGATGTGTGGAGTTTCGGCATCGTCAATGGCGTCCGCGTGCCGTCTGGATTCTGGCGCACCATGGCAATGTGCTCCCTCACGTTTACCATCTGAAACCCAAGTTGCTCTAAAGCTCGAATCACCCTTCGCTTTGGCGCATCAACGGGGAACTTCGGCATGAGCTTCGGCGATGAAGGCTTCCAACACAGGCGACTCCGTCTCAAAAGCATCCCGCCCGAATGTTTCGATATGAAATCGAATCGCAGATTGGCAGCCGGCCAGAGCTTCCTCGGAAGAATTCCCTTCTCCAACCACGACGCCTTTCAGTCCCAGCGGGTATGCCACAAAACCTTCGTGATGCTTCTCGATCACTATTTTCACGGTGTTCACAACCGAACGCTATTACACGCGCCCGCCCCGTAAAGTCTCGAAACAAACGGGTTCACGATGACGTTGTGGGAAACTCCACGATGAATGCCGCGCCTCGGCCGGGTTCACTTTCACACCACACCTTGCCGTTCATCGCCTCCACCATCTTCTTCACAATGGACAGGCCAAGACCGGTGGAATTTTCCCCGCCAGTCGGCTTCGCGCTCAACCTCGCGAATTTGCCGAAAAGTTTCTTCTGATCCTCCGCGCTCAGGCCCGGGCCTTCGTCCTGCACTTCGAATCGCACGCCTTCCGGCGATTTCTTCAATCGCACGAAAATGCTCCTGCCGGGCGGCGAGTATTTCACGGCGTTGGAAATCAGATTCTCGATGACTTGCGCCAGCACGATCTCATCGGCACGCATGGGAGCCGGACCGGCATCGTCCTGCCAGTGGAGAGTCTGTTGCTTGGCCGCGGCACGCGGGCGTTGCGCCTCAAGAACGGCTTTCACGGCCGTGGCCAGATCGATCGGCGCGAGCTGCAACTGCATTTCCCCGCGCTCGATGCGGTTCGCATCCAGAAGATTCTGCACCATTTCGGCCATGCGTGCGGCGGTGTCCTGAATCCGGCGGCCGTTGTCCTCGATCTCGCGGTGCTTCAGGTCCTGGGCGTCTTCCATCACCATCTCCGCGTAACCTTTGATCGCGGACAACGGGTTCCGCAAATCATGGGCCGCAATGCCCATGAATTCATTCTTTTCATCGTTCATCTCCCGAAGACGTTCCCTGGCCAGTTTCAGTTCCAGGTGAGTGCGCACCCGGGCCAGGAGTTCCGCACCGTTGAACGGCTTGGTTACGTAGTCCACGGCACCCGCCTCGAAGCCTTTCACCAGGTGTTCCATCTCGTTGCTGGCGGTCAGGAAAATAATCGGGATCTGCCGCGTGGCAGGATCCGTCTTAAGCCGTCGGCACACCTCCAACCCGTCCATCTCGGGCATCATCAAGTCCAGCAGGATCAAGTCGGGGAGCCTCATTCGCACACGCTCCAGCGCCTGGGCTCCGCTCCCCGCCGGCATCACGTCGTAGCCTTCATTGCGCAACATCGTGCCGACGACCTGCAAATTCTGGACGACGTCATCCACGACCATGACACGTGATTTGGTTGGATTCATGCGAAATGGTTAACCGCGAATGGACACGAATGCGAATGAGCTGATGGAGAGTATTGGGCGGAATTCCCAATCCCAACGGGATTCAAGAACGCTCGGAATGGAACATGAAAACAAATCAACACTCCCGTTTGTCCCCTCTGTTTCTGATTCGTGTCCATTCGTGGTTAGTAGAATTCTCAGTTCGGAGCCAGCCGCGCGCAGATTTCCGGTAATCGCTCCAGGGTTTTCGGGAGGCGTGCCAGATCGAATTCCTGCACCTGCCGGTCAAGGCTTTCGGCATACTCCTGGAGATCCGGCCATTGCCCCGCCTCTCCCCAGCCCTTGAGCCGCCGGGCAAACTGTTCTACCTCGTCCATCGCCAGTGTCTGGCAAAGTTCCGGCCATACTTTCTGCTGCTGCTCACGAAGGTGCGCCAGCAATTGCGGACGCCTGGCCAGCGCTTCGGCGGAAACAGACACTTCTGCCTTCACCTTTTGCGGAGCCGCACCCGCCGCCACCCTCTGCGGCTCGCCGGTTTGAACGGGCTTCAATAACCGCTTCATCTCCGCGATCAGCTCGGCGCGGTTAAACGGCTTGCGGATGAACCCATCGCAAATCTTCCGCGCTTTCGCTTCCTCCTCGCGGAAGGACGACGCTGTCACTGCGATCACCGGGATGTGCTTCAATGCGGCGTTCGCTTTCAGTCGTCGCGTCGCCTCATGGCCGTCCAGCTCCGGCATCCGCATGTCCATTAGGATCACGTCCGGGCGATGTTTCTCTGCTTGTTCCAGCGCTTCGAGGCCGTTCGTCGCCAGCACTACCTTGTGGCCGGTGCCTTCGAAGTAGCCGGTGAGCAACGCGCGGTTCAGCGCCACGTCATCGGCCACCAGGATCGTCGCCGGCGCGAACTGCGTGAAGTCGCCCTCGCCGCCCGTCGCGACGGCATCCGCCTCGGCCATCTCGGTAATCGCGACGTTCGGGAACGTGAACCGGAACGTGCTGCCCTGGCCCGGCTCGCTTTCGACCACGATCACGCCGTGCATCATCTCGGCGAGGCGTTTGGTGATGGTGAGACCCAGGCCCGTGCCGCCGAACTTGCGCGTGCTTTGACCCGCCACTTGCGAGAAAGCGCCGAAGATGTGGTCCTGCTGTGCCTTCGGAATGCCTATGCCGGTGTCTGAAACTTCGAGGATGAGTGTGACACGCGTTTCGTCGGGTTCGGTTGGACCGCCGGCATCCCTGCCGACGTTATGCGCGGGGAAGGCGGCACCGTGGTTGGCTGGCGCACTCTCCCTCACCCCGACCCTCTCCCCAGGGAGAGGGGGCAACATTCCCT
>SXMN01000207.1 GCA_005777315.1 Verrucomicrobiales bacterium | reverse complement strand
GCTCCTTTTTCAGCCAGGCCACGCGCGCCTTGCCTTCCGCGGGCCCCTGTTGCTTGACGAGGTCCCGCCACGCCGCGTAGCTCTTGCCAGTCTTCTCTTCGATGCGCGCGAGCCACTTCCAGCGCGCATCCCGATGCACGAGCCACTGGCTCATGATCACCGAAGTCCCCTCGGGAATCAGAACGCCGCCTGCTTCGAAATCCTCCAACGCTTCCCTCCCGACAATCCACGCCGGCGGATACAATCGCAGCGATTCCTTGATCACCGCCTCGGTGAACGGCAATCGCTTCAGTTCGTCCACAGTCGGACAACGCGAGCCCGCTACCTCACTCAACTCGGTTTTCAGCTTGCTCTGCACCTCGGGGTGATGCGCCAGAAGATGAATCGCCCAGGACAATGCCAGCGCCGTTGTATCAAGTCCGGCAACCATCAGCGTGACCAGTTCATCCCGCAGTTCCTGATCCGACATTCCTGAACCGTCCTCATCCCCCGCCATGAGCAGCATCGACAGAAGATCGCCCTTGTCTTCTCCGCTCGCCCGGCGTTCGCGCACCAGACGGAAGATGAATTCATCCAATTGTTTCATCACCCGCCCAAACGCCCTGCCCGACCGTGATGGCAACAGATTCATCCACATTCGCGACGGGCTCATCAGCGATGAGAAACGTTTCATCACCACGGCGGAGGATTCAGAGAGGTTGTCGATCTCGGGTGGCACCTCCGAATTGAAGAGCGACTTCACCACCACGCGGGTCGTGAGCTTCAAAACTTCCGCATGAATCTCCATCGTTTCGCCAGACCGCCAGCCGGAAACCATTTCATCCGTAAACTCGACGACTTGCCGCGCGTAGGCGTTGATGCGATCGCGATGAAATGCCGGCTGCGCGAGCCGCCTTTGTTTGGTCCAGTGCTCGCCCTCGCTGGTCAAAAGGCCATTTCCAAACAGCCGCCGCATGAAGGGCGTCCGGTATCCCATGGTCTTGCGAAACTTCCTCGCGCCCGTCGCCAGGACGTGCTCGATCACCGCCGGGTTGTTGACGAGGCACACAGACCGATTAAAGAAACGCAAACGAACCACATCTCCGTAATTCGCCGCGCAAAGTCCAAGAAAGCCGAGGGGGTCACGCCCAAAATCCCCGAGATTGCCGGAGAGCCAATGCCCCGCTGGACCCGGCTGTCTGCGCAATGGAATCATCGCGGTGATCCTGCCCGACGGAGCACGGAGCAGGGAAGGGAATTTCCAGACCCGAAGTTGAGCCCGGTGCATCCACAAGTTGTCGGTGGAGCGCGACTGTGCTGAAAGCCAGTCGCAGCAGTATCGCTGGCTCGCCCTCACGCCAAACCTGCTGCGGCTGGTGCTGCGCACCCAACCCCGCTCCTGGCGGACAGCCAGGTTCATCGACAACTTGTGGATGCACTGAGTTGAGCCAGTTCCCGCGTCAGGTGCCGCTACGCGTCTTTGCTGGCATGGGGGATATTGCGGGAAGGAGAACCTGGAAAGTCGATCCTTTGGCTGGCTCACTTTGGACTTCGATGAAACCTCGATGACATCGGACGATCCCGAGCGCGGCGGACAAGCCCAATCCGCGGCCCGCGAACTTCGTGCTGAAGAACGGCTCGAAGATCCTCTTCAGGACATCCGGAGTCATGCCGCAACCTGTATCCACAACCTCAAAGCAGACATAGTCTCCTTCTGTCGGTTCGGCAATCCGCGCGCCCACTGAAGTCACATCGGCGAGATCTTGGCCACTGCATCGTCTGAGGTACACGGCGACGCGAATAAGACCCGACTGATCCTTCAACGATTCACCCGCATTTAGGACCAGACTCACGATGAGCTGACGCAGTTGATCGGCGTCGCCCCGTACGGGCGGCAGACCTCGATCAATGTGGATCTGAAGCGCAGCGGACGGCGGATGCAAAGGTTTCGTGGGCGAGAGCGTCTCTTCCACCAACCGGGGCACATCAATTTCCCGCTCCACATAGTGCCCCGCGCCCGCGTAAGCCAGCATCTGACTGCAAAGGCTGGCTGCGCGGCGTGCGGCGTGATGAATGTTCCGAACGTTTTCCTGCACTCCTGAATTCTCGGGCATCTCCTCCTGGATCAGGGTGGTATTCACAATGATGACCGTCAGGAGGTTGTTGAAGTCGTGCGCGATGCCGCCAGCGAGAACTCCGAGGCTTTCGAGCCGTTCACTTTCCTGCGACCGCCGCTCCATCCGGATACGTGCCTGCTCGGCCTGCACCCGGCCCGTGATGTCCCGGGCCACGCCCCCAAATCGTGCGCTCCCTGCGTCCTGACGCAGAGCCAGCGCCACTTCCAACGTGCGCATGTTGCCAGCCTTGGTCCACACCTCCGTTTGGAAAACCGCCGCGTTTGCCGGGCCCAGGTTTGACAGAAGTTTCCCGGGTGTGAGCGCCGGATCGGGAGACCGCAGGACGGTGAACAGCGGGCAGCCTAGAATTTCTTCGGCGGCATAGCCCGTCACTTGCGAGCCGGCTGGATTCCAGGAGGTGACGCAACCACTTGAATCCAGTTCGAAGACGATGTCGGAGACGGTATGGACCAACTGCCTGTAACGTTCCTTCAAGCGCGACTTGTAGCGCAGAAGCATGGTTGTCACTCCGAGGAAGACAATGGCAGCGCCCGCAAGGAGCGCCAGAACCCGTGGCCAGGTGAGCAACGGCAGACTCTGCAGGACCACGATGTCTTCTGGTCCACGGCACAGGACGCGGATCGCGCGCGCCCCGCGGTGGGGATCGGATTCCACCGAACAGACGCCAGTGAATGCCAGCAGCGTGCCCGGCTGGCGGAGCGGCACGGTGACATTGCTCCCGGGCAATGTGGCCACGAACACGGTTTCGCCCGCCTGGAGAATAAACTCGTGATCAGCCCCCGCTATTGTCTGCTTCAACAACAGGCCGGAGGTCAGCACCAACTCAGCCTCCTTTTGACCATCCATCAGAGCGGAAGCGTTGATTTTGGAGATCAGCGGCGAACTCACAGGCGCCCCCTCGACAGGCCTCAATCGCGCTTCGTCCAGAAACGGAGCGAACGCCCCCATCCTGGGTTTCGCCGCCACTCGCCAGGATTCTCCCACTTTGAGATTCATGGACTCCTTGCAACGGACGTAGGTTCCGCCGCTCGAATCCTGGAGGTAGAAGGCGTTTGTTGAACGCACGAGCGTCACTACACCGGCAAAATGCCCCTGGCGGGCCTCCAAAGTGTCCGGCTGGAACGTGAACAATCTGGAAATTGGAATCCGAGGCTGTTCGAATGGGTCCGCCAACGGGCGCTGAACCACGGTCATAAGTCGGGAGCTTGGAACCCAGATCCGGAATCCGATCCATTTTCCCGATGCATCGTGGATCCCTCCGCACACGCCCTCCACTCTCAAACGTGCGCCCAACCACTCTCTGGCAACGGTCAGACTCATCGCGCCCTCGGGCAACATCGCCAGGAATACTTCATCAGCCGAAACTTCCAGGCTCAATATCAGGTGGCCTCGTTCAAGGCGAAACGACGTTAACTGGGCTTCGATGGCCACCCACTGGCTGTCCAGCCTCCCGCTGCTCAATTTGACGTACGCCGCAGATCTCCCGGCGGGAAATGGTTGGTCGCGCCTGAGAATCCGGAACGTTGGCTGAGCCACCTGGCCCAAATCACCTGTCCTGGCCCTGATTTCAACTTCGTCTCCGGATTGAATCGAATGCTTCGATACTGTTTCGACATAGCAGCCGCTCACGCCATCGTCCAAAAAAAGGATGGGCCAATCCGGGCTGTAATAGGTCACCAAAGCCTTCAATTCGACCGGCCTGCCAGCCACTCGCTCAAAGCCAGCATTCCTCACTTGCTCGGAGGTGACTAGTACTCCGTCAGTCGTGAGTTGATGGGTCAAACAAATTGAGCTTGTACTTTGGATAAGCGTGTCTAATTGGAGTAGATGCCAATTAAGTATCGCATCCGTTTGTCACCGCCAGAACGCGAACAACTCATGAACATC
>SXMN01000206.1 GCA_005777315.1 Verrucomicrobiales bacterium | reverse complement strand
GGATTCCTGTTCCCCCCCGAAGTCCCCTCTGGCCCATGCGAGAGCGAGTTGATCTGAAGAGCCCGGTGCGGGAAAACCGCCCGCCGGGATCTGTGCGGGGGGCGCCGGGCAACCGGCGTCCCTACCGCGACACACTACCTCCAGACTGGTTTTGGGGTGCGAAGGCCTGTTCTTTCCTTCGCCGCGCTTGACATCCGTGCCACTACACCGCCAGCATCCGCACAGTCCCCAACAACGATTGATAACAGCCATGAAAGCTCTTCTTCCTCCTCGTGTCCGGCGTGGTTTTACCCTGATAGAACTTCTCGTCGTCATCGCCATCATAGCCATTCTCGCAGGCATGCTCCTGCCGGCGTTGGCGAAGGCGAAATCGAAAGCCCACCAGATCAAGTGTCTGGTCAACACCAAGACCCTGACACTTGCGACGTTCATGTATTTGTCGGACTACAACAAACCGGTGCCCTATAACGGGCAGGCCACGGCGACCATGGACAACGCACTATGGGTGACGGTCTTGGCGACCAATTACGCCGCCATCAATGAATCGAGGGTCTGTCCGGCAGCACCATCCGCGTCCAAGAAGGCCAAACGACGGCATCCCAGCAGCGGATCCGTAAATCAAACCTGGCTCTGGACCGGGTCGAAGGGAATCGATTACGAGGGCAGTTATGTTTTCAACGGATGGTTTTACGGCGACGACGACCCCTATTTCAGTACACCCGATCAAAAACCAAAGAAGTACCGCAACGACACCGATTGCCCCAAGCCATCCAGCACTCCGGTCATTCCTGACGGCAACTGGATTGACACGTGGCCCCAGCCGAACGATCTGCCGGCGAAGAATCTTTTCACAGGTGACGACTTTGCCGGCGCAATGGTCCGCGTCACCCTGCCCCGCCATGGCGGAGTGAGCTGGACGAAGACCATGCAGTACAATCCGAAGAATGATCTGCCGGGATCCATCAACATTGGGTTTGTTGACGGCCATTCCGAGACGGTTAAGCTCGAGAAACTATGGAACCTGGACTGGCATAAGAACTGGGTTCCGCCGGCAAAGCGCCCAGGCAAGTAAACGATGGCTCCGTTCCTGGGACGGATCATTCACAGCATTTTTGCCGCGTTGAAAGGAACAGGCTGCCAGTCTTGAACGCGCTCAATTTCTCGCGGATGGTAAAGTAATCGGTCATGCTGACGGGATTCCAAATCCTCACCAATTGGCCCACGTGTCCTCTCAGACGGCTGGGTCAGTGTGGTGTTTCAAATCTTAGTGACAGGCCATTTACTGAGGAGACCGTGGGATAGCCTACGAATTCCGGAGAGTGCCGTGAGTGTAGATGCAAGGCGTGAGCGCGGGAGGATGCCCGCCGTGGCCTCTGACCAAGCGAGCAACGCAGCAGATGCTGCCTGCGCCACCTCCGAGATTTGTAGGCTATCCTGCGGTCTCCTCAGTAATTTAACTATTTATTCCGTTCGTTTCGGGGAGCACACGCACCCTCGATGGTCGGTGAGCGATCCGCGTCGATCACCGGACAACGACGCCTTGGACCGCTCCCGAAGTGTTCCGCGAGAGCGCGGAACACGGCACACGAGGCGCAAGCGCTCCCCATCCAGTGGATGTTTACGACTGAGGGACTGGGAGACGAGAGGGGGGATTCTACGGTTGAACCAGCGACCTGTTTGACACCGGTTCTATTTCCATCGAACTGTTCGCTGCCCGGTCTGAAACGCTCGTTCGATCACGTCTGCCGCCAGTTCCTGGCCATTGATTTCGTGGAGCGAACGGGCGCACTCGCGGGCACGCAATCCGAACGAGGAGGTTTGCATGACTTCGGCGATCGCTGGACGAAGCCGGTCCACGGTGAGTTCAGCGGCGGAAATTACCTTGCCCGCACCCAGGTGGCGCAAACGGGCGGCGACCCCGGGTTGATCGTGCGAGATCGGAACTGCCACAATCGGCACGCCAGCACTCAACGTTTCTAGTGTGGAGTTCAGGCCCGCGTGAGTGATCACGAGCGCGGCACGCGAGATCAATTCCCTCTGCGGCGCAAAATGGGCGACGATCGTACGCTGTGGGAGCTCTGGCAAAAGAGCGCCCACATCTTCGGAAATTCGTCCCAACCCGATCACCAATTGAACGTCGAGGCCCTCGCAAGCCGCCGCGATGATCCCATACCACCGCATCACGCGGTTTTGCAGGGTGCCGAGCGAGGCGTAAATCAATGGCCGCCCATTCAGCCGTGCCCATGGGAAATCGTCAGCTTCAGTTCGGGCGGGTTCCAGCCAGGGACCGGTATAGTGGAAATGGTCCGGCAGCCTTCGCCGGGGGAAGTCGAAGAACTTCGGGATTTGCGCCACCTGGGCCAGGCTGGGCGGGATTTCGTTGATGTGGCTCAACGCAGGCGGACGAAGTCCCAGCGCCCGGCGATGTTTTAGATAGAACACGCTCATGCGCCAGCCGGTGAGAATGTTCCAGGCGCCCTCGGCCTTGTTGCGTAACCGCGCCCACAACGCTGGATTATAGTTCCAAGGACGAAAGCACTGGGGCACGCCGCTTTCGCGATGAAATGGCAGCGCGTTGCACGCTACGACCATCGGCACACCCAGCGACTCTGCGACCGACTCTGCTCCATAGCATAATTGGTCCACAACCAGGCCATCCAGCTTGAGTCGCTTGAGCGTGGCTGGAAGGTCCGTCGCCAGGCATCGGCATTGATCGAGTATGAGTCGGAAAACCTGAAGGTAAATCTCGCGCCCTTCGGCTGCGCCCAACGAACCAACACGACGATCCCATTCACCGGGCGGAAACATGCTTTCGCCAAACGTCGTCAGCTCGACACCCGCTTTCGCCAGAGGGGCCATCGCGTCTGGATAAGAGATGATTTGCACACGATGACCACGTCTCGCCAGAGCACGGGCGAGGACCGTCGCGGGCCGGAGGTGGCCGACGAACGGAGGGATCAGGAAACCGATGTTCAGATGAGCATTATTCATTCAAGGACGTAATGTCCCTACACGCCCAGCGGCGAACGTTCCATATTCGAACACTTCCAACCATGCCAAACTTATCAATCGTTGCAGAAGTGCGTACGTGCAATTTGTGCTATTCGTGTGCCTCTCCCTCACCCCGTCCCTCTCCCGCTGGGAGAGGGAGAACCGCTCGCTGCACACTCTGAATCCGTGGTGGCCTTCGTTCGCGAAAAGGGAGGCGAACTCAACTCCCTCTCCCAGCGGGAGAGGGACGGGGTGAGGGAGAATGGTCCGAACTCAGTCACAGGCTGCATGGACTTTCGCAACGATTGTTAGATGGCATCCCACCAGGCCATCTCAGTTTATCAACCGCCACAGCCGCCGCATCCTCCACCGCATCCACCACCACCACAACCGGCACCGCAACCTCCGCCCTCGGTTCCACCGGTATTGGATTGGATCTTTTTCTCCAAGCCAGCAAGCGCGGTGTCATTGAGTACGCTTGGGCCGAATAGTCCGACGGCCAGCGGCAATGCAAGGAGCACGGGACTGGCTCCGCCGGCTCGTAAGGGGGCTTCCAGTTCAGAGTGCTGTTCCTTCAGTCGCTTCAGGATGGCGTCACCGCGGCGGGTGCGATGGGGGCGAACTGCAAACGCCAGAGCAACACCGAGCGATACAAGCGAAAGGACACATAGAACCCCGACCGGCTTGTCTTGCGACAATCCGATGATGATTTTGATGAGTCCTATCAAGGGCACGGTCAACGCAATCAACATCGGAATGAAACAGATGTTCCATCGCTCGGTTGTGAGCAGGGCGAGGTTTTTGAGTTTCTCCTCCATGCTTTCAAACTCAGCCCAGCCTGTGGATGCATCCGAGATTTCCTTGAAGGTGCCGCCAAGATGGTTTTCGACTTTCTGATGTAGCCTCGTCTCAAAAGGGTGCGCCTTGCCGGACAAGACCGAGCTGCGAAGTCGATGTTCCTTCTCGTCGATCTCAAGTGCGCCGCGATGAGTGAGACTTGCCACGGCTGCAAACAGCGCACGATTCCTCCCGCCGGCGAGAACCGCCGCCTCGTAAGGGTCGAGATCCGCAAGCAGGTTCTCCGGCGCCACCAGATGGCCCAACCGGCAGCCGCTGCCCAGAAGAGGAGAAAGAACATCAGGAATGGCCCTGCGGCCAGGTCAAATGGCCAGCCTGGGGATGTCATGAAGTCATGCTCACCCGTGCAGGCGGAAAGGAACAAAGCCGCAATCAGCGCCGCTGCCGCGAGTCTCCAAGGACAAGCTGGAATCATCCATTTCAAAAAACTTGAAATCCGACGTCCTGCCGCGGAGAGGACGAACGATGCCTTGCGTATCCACTCAGGTTTTGGAACAACCCAGTTGCGGACTGTGTTCACACGGGCGAAATGAATGTCGTCGCCAAAACGTTGCTCCGGTGCAGGCCAGATGTCAGCCGGCGGCTCCTCGCCAAAGAACAGGCGGTAGCTGCCGAGCGTCCTTCCGTACCAGTCATTGAACTTGTCGCGTTCGGCGGTGCCGCCTTTCGTCGGGCCGTGATGCAGCGGCGCGCGGAGAATCTCGGGGCAGAATTCCTTCCAGTAGGAGTGTGTGTAGAGCAGATGCAAGTGCCATGCCTGATCGACCTGGTCCGACGGCGTCACCGGATGCCCCGCCGCGACGGCAAGGAAGGCGAAACGTTTGTATTCACGGACCGCGCGTTCAGCGAAGTGGATCGGCCAGTGGTTGTCGCGTGCGAGGCGTCGGGTAAAGAAAAACGCGGCATCGGGCGCATCGGGTGACCACGCTTCCAATCGTTGGAAGAGTTCGAGATGTTCGTTCGTCATGATGTTGCCTTTCACTTCCTGCAAAAGAATCGCGAAGGAAAGGTAACAGAAAAAGTGCTATCAAGGGAAGTCGCTGCTCGGTGGTGTCTTAATCCTGATCATCATCTTAATCATAATCCCTCAGAGAAAAGGATTAAGAGCATGAACAAGATTAAGATCAGGACACTACCCGCTGCTCTTCTACTCCACCCACTGATTCGCCCGCAGGTGATTCAGGCGCTCGACTAGTACTCCGTCAGTCGTGAGTTGATGGGTCAAACAAATTGAGCTTGTACTTTGGATAAGCGTGTCTAATTGGAGTAGATGCCAATTAAGTATCGCATCCGTTTGTCACCGCCAGAACGCGAACAACTCATGAACATC
>SXMN01000205.1 GCA_005777315.1 Verrucomicrobiales bacterium | reverse complement strand
TCGTCCATCCGCACGGACAATTGCCGATACTTTCTCCTGACCTGGGCGATGATGATCTTGAGCCGGATCCTTCGAGCTTATCTCTCGATCCGTTTCAAAAGCCAGCCTATTTGCTCAAGTTATTATTTCGCTCGCCCTAATCTCAGCGGGCCGACAACAGCGGTCATTCCACAGGTGGCGCCGGACCCGGCGAGTTTGTGCGCCAGCTTGCTTGTTCCCGCCGCGTCACCCTTGTTCACGGCACCGCGCAAGGCGGTGAGGACGTTCTGACCTTGATCAAGGAAGATCCGAACGAGCTCCCGGACCTCCTCAGGGTTGTCGCAAGCCAGCTCATTCAATCTGTCCATGTCCACCGGACACTCTCCATGAGACTGCGGCACCCCGGAAGCCTGAGCATTGTCCGCTGCGCCCTGTGAAACGGAATCCTGCGTGGAAGCAGGGTCAAACGGAGTCGATCGAAGCATCGCCGCCTCCAACAGGTCGGATCGAACGGGTTTGCTGATGTAATCATCCATCCCGGCAGCGAGGCAATGCTCCCGGTCACCTCGCATGGCATTGGCGGTCATCGCGATGATGCGCACTGGCCGCGGGCGTTGGAGCCGTCCCTCCTGCTCGGCTCTCCGGATCTGCCGGGTAGCCTCGCAACCATCCAGCTCCGGCATCTCAACGTCCATCAGGATGATGTCGTAATGTGTTCGGGCGAGTGCCTCCAGGACTTCTTTGCCATCCGAGGCCACGTCCGCTTCGTAGCGAAGTTTCCTCAATTGCGCCACCGCCACCTTTCGATTCACCAGACTGTCATCAGCGACCAGAACCCGCGTGGTTCGCATCACCGGTTTCTGAAAAACTTCCCCGGTTCCACGGCGGTTGCTTGAAGCGTCCGGCAGGCATTTCTGTGCCATCACCATCTGGTGGATGACATCAAACAAACGCGACTGCCGGATGGGCTTGACGAGATGATTCTCAACGCCGGCACTGGCAATTGCTTCGCGCTCGACCTGTCGATTCAAGCCGGTCATCAACAACAGTCGCGTCTTCGCAATCAAGGCATCCCTCTTGATCGTCCGTGCAAGCTCGAGTCCATCCATCCCTGGCATCATCAAATCGATCACCGCAATCGCGCAGGGCTTTCCCGCCTCCGCGGCCGTCCTCAACATCAGCAATGCCTCCGCCCCGCTTGCCACCCCGGTGGGAACCATCCTCCATGACTCGAACTGCTGACTCAATGCCCGGCGATGCGAAGCGTTGTCATCGACCACCAAGATGCGCAGACCTTCCAGGCCGGAGATGTCCTTGACCGCAGCCTGTCCCGCCCCGGCCTCCGCAAGCCGGACAGTGAACCAGAAACGCGACCCTTCTCCCGGTTTGCTTTCAACCCCGATCTCACCGCCCATCAATGCGACCAGTTGCTTTGAAATGGCCAGGCCCAATCTCGTGCCGCCAAATCGACGGGCTGTGGAATCCTCCGCCTGCGAATACGGATTGAACAGAAGGCGCTGTTGTTCGGCCGTGATGCCCAGACCGGTATCACGCACTTCAAACCGGAGGGTGGGGACCGTATCACCAGCCGGACCCGGGCCCACCGTTACAAATACCTCGCCCGTTTCAGTGAACTTGATGGCGTTGCTTAGAAGATTGCCCAGCACCTGGCGCAACCTCCCCGGATCTCCGTGCAACAACGAGGGAGTTCCCGCTTGAATGACAGAGCCGAGTTCGATCCCCTTGCTTTGCGCCCGCATCGCCATGAGTTCAACCACGCTTTCCGCGAGTTCACTCACATTGAAGTCCACTTCGTTGAACAAGAGTTCCCCCGCCTCGATTTTGGAGAAATCCTGTATGTCATCGAGGATGGCGATCAGAGACTCGCTGCTGTTCCGGATTGTCTCCGCCTGGTCGCGGTGCTGAGGCGGCAGCGCGGAATCCAGGAGCATGTTCGCCATGCCGATGATGCTGTTCATGGGCGTGCGGATCTCACGGCTCATCGTTGCAAGAAATCCTGCCCTGGACTTCGCCGAGCGAATCGCGTCATCCCGTTCCCGTATCAGGATGGCTTCAGCTTCATGCCGCTCGCTCACGTCATCCAACGTCCCGGAGAAGCCGATGATCGTCCCTCGTTGATCGCTCATCGGCGCCAGTCTAAACCGCCCCCAGCGGATTTCCCCGTGCATGGCCGCGAGTCTGAATTCAGAGACATACTCGACCTGCCGGTTCCGAGACCAATCAGCCATCGCTTCCGCGCGTGATTCCGGATCGATGACGAGGATCCATGCAGTCCCCAGCATCTCCTCGATGGAAAATCCAGAAATCTCCTGCCATCGCCGATTGACGAAGAGGCAATCTCCAAAAGCATCAAGGTAGCAAACACCAATGGGCAGGGCAGCGGCGAGCAGATGGAATCTTTCCTCCGAAGAGTACTGATGCCTGTCCACCCGAAGCTCGATTACATCGCTCATTCAAATGTTCATCGGCAGGAATCGAATGGCGCTTGAACCTGAAAGCGGCAGTTGATTTGAGCTGAAGGTAACGAAGGAGACCAGGTGAGAAGGATTTGGCAGGATCTTCTCGGTCTCCTGGACTTCACTGACTGGGTGAGCGCGGATCGCCAGGGAATGTCTCTCGAAGTTGCTGCCCCTTCGTTCTCTTTGTTTCCTTCTGTGAATCCGAACAGCCGTTTCCAGGCTGAAAGGCGTGGCCAGCCTCAATCTGACAATCAGAGGACGGTCATCCGAGGAGAGTTTTGACACACTGCTGTCCAGAGCTGGGACAGTCAGACCGTCCGCTTCAAAGCGATTTCAGCTCAACTTCGTGAAGTGAATTAAGCAGACCTGAAGTTCAACAGGTTCCGAAGGATCGACTCACAGAAATCGTGTCGGTGGATGTCAGCCGAGAGGTGATCAAAAGGTTTTCATCGCCGTTCGCGCATGTGGCTGCGGTTCTATGGGATGTGGCCATCGGATCTGCCAGCCTCATCGGAACTTCAAACCGGCTGGAGTGGAAATCCACGTTCATCCGACGCTCCGTCTCGGGAGCGACACGAATCAATTCGACCGGCTCCTGGATGGCAAGTATGGCGTTCATTATACGTTTCTGCCGATGCCATCGGCAGTTGCTCCCGTTGACTTGAGTGTAGTGCGCGAATAACCCACTTGCGCAACACTAGTACTCCGTCAGTCGTGAGTTGATGGGTCAAACAAATTGAGCTTGTACTTTGGATAAGCGTGTCTAATTGGAGTAGATGCCAATTAAGTATCGCATCCGTTTGTCACCGCCAGAACGCGAACAACTCATGAACAT
>SXMN01000204.1 GCA_005777315.1 Verrucomicrobiales bacterium | reverse complement strand
TGGGAATTCCAGACCTGGCACTCAGCCGGCAATCCGCGAAGGAGCGCGCAGGAATTGTCCGAGACCGTCAACAGCCCCTTGCCGTACTCTCGTTTCTGGCCAGGCTCGACCTTGCCTCCGAGATACTGGGCCAGAAGCTGACGGCCGTAGCAGATGCCGAGCACCGGCAGGCCGAGATCGAAGATGGCCTTGTCAGGAAGTGGCGCCTCCTTGGCATAAACACTGGAAGGACCGCCGGAAAGAATGATGCCTTTCGGACGGCGTTTCGCGATTTCAGCCGCGGGCGTGTCATAGCGCAGAATCGTGGAATAGACACTGCACTCGCGGATGCGCCGCGCGATGACTTGCGTGTATTGGGAGCCAAAATCGAGAATGACGATCTCTTCGGTCATAGAAAAGAAAAACGGATTTTCTGCCGTGCCGCAAATGCTTTGACGAGAAAAAAGATTGAGTTTGTTTCAGTCCGCCAAAGAACCGAACCACCACCCTATTGTTGCGGCACGAGCTTCACATCACCGGTCTGTGGATTGTAGGCGATCCGCATCCCGGCCGGCACCGCAGGCATCGTGGGCAGGTAACGCTTTGCAATCAATTCATCGAGTGACTTCGGCAACCGTTCCTCCTGGGCATTGAACAACTGGATGGCATTGTTGAGCGCCGCAAGATTGATGGTCTTGTCGGCAACATGCTTCGCCTTGGCGACAGCTCCGAGATAGTCCACGGGAGCCGTCAGTGGATTGCCGCTGGATGCCGGCGGCGGTGGCTTCGAGGCTGCGGTTTCCTCGCCGCGGTTGCAGGCAGTCAACGCCAAGGCAAGGATCAATACGGGGAACAGGCTGGCTTTCATGGTTGAACTCTAGGCGTCGGGAGCAAAAAGCCAAGTGCCCTTCGATCAAAGCAGATTTGCCTTCAAAGCTTCGCCAGCGCGGCATCTGTCGCCACCTTGTATCCGCCCTCGTTCAGGATCTGGCAGAACGCCGTCAGAAACTTTCGAACATTGGCGCGTGAGGATGTTTCCCCCATCAATCCGACGCGCCAGATCTTTCCTTTGAGCGGCCCCAGCCCCGCGCCGATCTCGATGTTGAATTCCGTGAGCAACCGACGGCGCACGGCCGCTTCATCGATGCCGGCCGGCACTGTCACGGCATTCAACTGCCAGAGCTGGTGACCTTCCTGCGAAGCCAGACCAAGCCCCATGACTTCAAGCGCGTTTCGCAGCGCAGTATGATTGTCCCGGTGCCGCCGCCATCGGGCTTCAAGCCCTTCGAGCAACACCAGACGCAGCGCCTCGTGCAAGGCGTAATTCATCGTGATCGGCGCGGTGTGATGGTAAACACGCTCCTGCCCCCAGTAGGATGCCAGCATGTTGACATCGAGATACCAGCTTTGAACCTTCTTCTTGCGTTGCCGGGCGACTTCCATGGCGCGCGCGCTGAAGGACACTGGCGAAAGTCCCGGCGGACAACTCAGGCATTTTTGCGTGCCGCTGTACACGGCATCGACCTTCCAGTCATCGATCTTGACAGGGCACCCGCCCAGCGATGTCACGGTATCCAGCAGGAGCATCGCCCCGGCGTCGTGCGCCAGCCGGGAAATTTCTTCGACAGGTGTGAGGGCTCCGGTGGATGTCTCCGCGTGGACGATTGCCACGAGCTTGGGTCGGCACTGTTTCAATGCCTCGGCAACCTTTGCGGGATCGATGATCTGGCCCCAGGGCGCTTCCACCTTCACAACCCGGGCGCCGCAACGCTCCGCCACGTCCACCATTCGCGTGCCGAACACTCCGTTGACACCAATGACCACTTCATCGCCCGGCTCGATCAGGTTCACGAAGCAGAATTCCATTCCCGCGCTTCCCGTGCCGCTGACGGGGAAGGTCATCTCATTCTGCGTCTGGAACACCTGCCGCAGCATGATCTTGATCTCCTCCATCATTCCGACGAAGACAGGATCGAGGTGCCCCAGCAACGGGCCGGACATGGCCTTGAGGACGGAGGGCGCAACGTCACTCGGTCCAGGCCCCATCAACAAACGGAACGGTGGTTGAAATACAGCAGGAATTTGCATGGACCGGACGATAAGGATTCAGACGGGGTGCCGCAATGAATTTGACCTGCACCGGCTACATCCCCTCTGGCCAAAGTCCCTCGACGATCGCGCGTGCAGCCAGCTTTTGAGGATCAATCACCACATGTTTGATTCGCTGCCGTTTCCACGTGTAGGTGACATGCACCAATCCGTCGCTCGTCTGAATCATCGCGGGGTAGGAGAATTCTCCACCGGGCTCCCGCTCCAGCGTGGCGGCGGCTTCCCAGCGGCGGCCATCGGAGGAGATAGCCAGATTCAACAACCCCCTTCCGCGAACAGCGTGGTTGTAAACCAGAAGCGCCCTCCCGTCCTGCAACATCACCGCATCGATGCCCGCGTTGGGATTCGGTAGCTCCGTTGAACGAAACCGCGTCCACGTCAGCCCTTGATCGCGCGATGTGGACTCCACAATCTTCTCCTGCTTGGTGCGGCAGAGAATCTGAAGGGGACCATCCTTCCACTTCAGAATCGTCGGCTGTATCGCGCCGTATTCCATCGCCCCGTTCAACGGCTTGGTCCGTGACCAGGTTTTGCCGTTGTTCTCCGACCGCTCCATGTGGACGCGCCAGCCCGCAACCTCGGAGCTCGAACCGGAGAGGATCGTACCGTCGTCCAGTTGAACGGGCTTGCACCGGATGGGGCCGAGAATCGCGCCGGTGAGTGTATGCTCAGGAAGTTTCTTTTCCTCGGACCACGTCAGGCCGCCATCTGTCGAACGTTTGAGCAGCCCCCACCATGATGAAGGGCTCGGCCCGACTTTGTAGAACAGGAGCAGCGGCCCGGTCGTGGGTTGAAAGAGAACCGGATTCCAGGACGGAAGCTGGATTTGATTCTCATCATCGCGTCCGTGCGCCACCTCGGTGGGCGCGGTCCAGCCTGTGCCGTCATTTCGCGAAAGCCAGATTCCCACATCCGACGCGCGTTCCTCCGTGCCGCCAAACCACGCCGCAACCAGAGCGCCCTTTACCTCACAGATCGTCGAGGCGTGTGCCGATGGGAATGGAGCGCGCTCGTAGATGAATTCCGATTTCAACACACCTCCGCCGGATTGCGCTTGAGCAACTGCACTCAAGAAAAGCGAAAAGAGAATGATGGCTCTTTTGGGCATGGCCTACTTCTTCCCTTTCGTGATCATCGGAAAATCATCGGTCCTGAACGGCGACGCGGGCAGACCTTCCATGTTCGAGAGATTGACCACGGGATAATCAGCCCAGCCATACCGCACAGCCACGGGCTTCGCCACGCTTGGGCTGCTGACAATGACCTTCCCTCCTTCGATCACTGCCTGTGCCCACACGAACTTCCTGTCCTCGCCCGCAATCGAGAAACCTTTCAACGCTCCACCAACCGCCTGCAACCCCGAGCCCACGTTCTCGAAGCGCAATGTCGCCTTGTCGCCGCGCACGCTCATGCTGCGATAAATGGGACCGCCGGCCGTGAGCTTCTGCCCGTAGGCGATTTTCCGCGCCTGCAACGCGAGGCGGGCACCCACGGGTTCCTTCTTCGTAGGATGAATCTCGTCCTTCTCGCCGACATCCGTGATCACGGCCATGCCCGCCTTGGGGAATTTGCGCGAGACGAGCCATTGCGCTTCACGCAGCTCGGCCCAATCGCTGTCGCCCGGTTCACGTGTGATTTCCTCGATCGACCGCTTCTTGTTTCGGTCCCACGGGGCGAGCTGCACTTGAAGGAACGTGAAATCGCCAGAGCCCCAATCCTGTCGCCAGTTCGAGATCATGTCCGCCATCAACGAGCGGTACTGCTCCGCGCGTCCCGCGTTCGATTCACCCTGATACCAGATCGCGCCCTTGATCGCGTAAGGAATCACAGGAGCGATCATGCCGTTGTAAAGTTCTCCCGGCCTCCAGAATGGAGGATTGGGTTTATTCCCCGCCGGCTTCTTGCCTTCCTTCGCGAGCGCTGCTTCCTCGCTTAGCCATTTTGCCAGCGCCGACTTGTGATTGTTCATCGCGGTCGCGTAGCCATCCAACACTTCCGTTTTGTAACGAGGATTCCCTTCGAGCGCCGGCTCACTCATCCATGCTTCGGCTGGTGAACCACCCCATGACGTGTGAATCATCCCCACGGGGACGCCCAGCGCCTTTTGCAGATCGCGACCGAAGTAGTATGCCACCGCCGAGAAATCCGCGACCGTCGCCGGCCCGCACTCCACCCATTTGGAGTTGATGTTGTTCGTGGGAGAATTGAGCTTCGTCTTCGGCACCGTGAAGAGACGCAGCGAAGAATTCGCGGAACGGTCGATCGCCTCCTTCGGCTCGAAGGTCCGCTTCAATTGCCATTCCATGTTCGACTGGCCTGATGCCGCCCAAACCTCGCCCACCAGCACATCGGTGATCACGATCCTGTTGCTTCCGCTCACCGTGAGCGTATCGGGGCCGCCCGCCTTCAAGTTGCGCAACTTCACGATCCATTTGCCGCCTCGGCTGGTCGCCTGGACAGTCTGGCCGCGGAACTGCACCGTGACCTTTTCCCCTTCATCGGCCCATCCCCACACCGGCACGGAAGCCCCTTGCTGCAACACCATGTGATCAGTGAAGAGCGTCGGGAGTTTGACCTCGGCGCAAAGGTTTGAAGAACCCAGAACCACCGCTGCCAGCGCGGCGACACCATGCGAGAACAGTCGAATCAATGGAGACATGCGGATAATCGACTGCAAACAGCGCCATGCGTCAACGGCGAAAAGCACCGTTCCTCCACCACCCTGGCGCCATCCCCGCTCACCAAAAACGCCCGCTCCTGAATGCCGAACTCTCTGGACTGCTGTGAGCTGCTGTGAGCATCACAGCACATCCCGTTGAAAATCCTCCTCCACAACCCATTCACCCACGCGCGCCGGATCCTATTCCGTCCTGCGAGACCCCGGCTGCGTCCCACAACGAGACAGTTGCCGTCTCCTTTCTGGCAGGGGCAACCTATTCAGGCACCAAAACTCCCCATTGACAGTCGAGCAATGCCCAATCACGAAGCAAAATTCTCCATTGACCGTCGAGCAATGCCCAATCACGGAACAAAGTTCTCCATTGACCGCCGAGCAATGCCCAATCACGAAACAAAGTTCTCCATTCTTCAGGGATGAATGCCCGATCACGGTGGGGAGATGCCAGACTTGGTCTTGAACCATTGCTTTGATGCGTTGATGTTGAAACCCAGCCGCGGCAACTCTCCGGGGAGCGTGGCAGGGCGTGGTGTCCTCACCTCGCCGTGGCGACAGTGGGGCTACGGCTGCCCTTTCGACGCTCGCGGCGGGCTGAGGACAGCCCTGCCCTACCGCGACTCAACGGGCAGGCTCGACAAGAACTTTTAACACGCCCACTGTTCCTGAAGCGAACCCGGCGGCCCCCCATGTGGAGGATCAGCCAGACCATTCGCACCGCATCAATACCAACCAGAAGGAACAACCATGCAAAACAAGATCGACATCAAAACCCTTATTCTCGGAGTTGCACTTGCCACCATCCTCATCCTGTCTGTGGCAGCGGATTCCAAACAGCCTTCCCCGACTTCCTACGGCGGACGTTTCCACTTGGAGGTCAGTGAGCATTACGCCTTCAAGATTGATACCGTGACGGGGCAGATATGGAAATCGCGAGTGAGCGACATGTCTTCGGAATTCATGGCTCCAAATAACACGTTGCGTTAAATGCCTTCGAAATCACGGATGCTCGTTCATTTAGTTTGGTGATCGCAGCTTTGCTATTGGCAGGCTGCCACACTCCATTGTCCCATCCCCACGTTACTTGAATCATCCAACCCCTTCGCCTAACGAGCGACTACCCATCTGGGACCAACTATTTAAGTGGTCTCAGATTTGGCTCAAAGTCGGTGTCGTGATACTCGGCATCGTGCTGTGGTTTCTTCAGCATCGGTCTCCAGCATGGTTCAGAATAATTGGCGTCGGATTCGGCGTCCTGAGTGGCATCGCTCTATTTTACAGCATGCACTTCCTGGTTTTTGCTGCGTGTGGACGGAGAGTTCGATGGATCTGCGTTCCGTTGCTCGCGCTGATCGACCTCTTGCTTGTTGCAGGACTTGCGGCTGTGTTCTTCAATTTGGATGGAAATTGAACTGAATATGAAGATCCGCGATATCACCAAGCTGATTGTAGCCGATGGCTGGTATCTTGACCGGACCCGCGGGAGCCATCACCAATACAAACATCCGACCAAACCGGGACTTGTCACCGTTCCCGGCCCGGCCAGGTGACGATCTTGCGCCCGGCACTCAAAACAGTATCCTTAATCAAGCAGGACTCAAATGGTGCGTTATCTGATTATCATCGAAGAAACCACTACCGGCTACTCAGCCTACTCTCCGGATCTTCCTGGGTGTGTTGCGACAGGCTCCACCCGGGAGGAGGTCGAGCACGAGATGCACGATGCCGTCCAATTCCATATCGAAGGACTCCGGCTTTCCGGCCATCCGGTTCCAGAGGCACGATCCAAAGCTGCTTACTGCGAAATCGCGGCCTGATACATCAGGCATGGAATTGGCCGACGGCGCGAAGGAAGGGAGCCTCAATGCTGCGCGGGGTTGAACGAGCTGGTGGATTTTTCCACTCTCAACGAGAGCCTCGCGGACACCGTGCTCAGAAAACATACATGCCGCAGGCTGGCGCGAGGAATTACCGAGAGATCATCACCATCGAACCCGGCAAGCGCGGCGGACGACGACCTTGTATCCGCGGAATGCGCATCGCGGTTTACGATGTTCTCGGCTGGCTCGCCGCCGGCATGACCAACGAACAGATCATGGAGGAATTTCCTGAACTCACGCTGGAGGATATTCGTGCTTCGCTCGCATACGCCGCTGACCGTGATCACCACCTTGTCGGTTCGGCTGCGTGAAGCTGCTTTTCGATCAGAACCTCAGCCACAAGTTACCCGCCCGGCTTGTGGATCTCTTTCCCGGCTCGACGCACGTCCGGGCTGCCAGGCTTGACGAAGTGCCTGACGACCAAATTTGGGAGCATGCCAAAGCCAAGGGTTTTGCATTGTCACTCAGGACAGCGACTTCGCGGAGCGCAGCCGACTTTACGGAGCGCCGCCCAAAGTCGTCTGGGTTCGATGCGGCAACTCAACCCCACAGCAAGTAGAAGCCATCTTGCAACGGAACGCGCTCTTGATCACCGAGCTGATTCAGAACCCTGCTCTGAACTACGTCAAGATCCTTTGAACCGCACGAAACTTCTCAGACATGGCCCTCGACAAGGAGGGTGGAATGAAGTTTGAGGGCAAGGAGATGGAATGAATTTGGTGGCGCGCCGCTGTGGACTCTGATTGGATTGGCGCATGTCCATCGCGCATGCGGATCAAATGTTGGCAGGATTGCCCG